>CAZQNF010000019.1:0-10371 GCA_964594675.1 uncultured Gammaproteobacteria bacterium
ATGCTTCGGCAACTGCGATTTATGGCGCACGGGGTGCGAATGGAGTTATTCTGGGTGGTAAGTCAAATGGTCTTCTAGGTTCGGATTATGGTGTGGCTCTAGGGCAAGGCATGACTGTGTCTGCAGCACATTCGATAGGTATTAATTTGTACGGTGACAGTACTAGTAGAACGCTCTCCCAAGCTAATACCATGGCTATTATGGGTGGGAGTCTTGGAATAGGTACCCTTACACCAACTACTTTATTTGAAGTTTTTGGCACGTCTACTCTGGCCACAACTACCATTTCCAGCTCTACTATCGCTAGTCTCAATGTTGGCAATTTGAATATTGGTGGTAGCTTAACCGGGATTTCGGTCGGTGATGCCTATTTAACTCATGATCAAACTTTTAGTGGGTTAAATATTTTTAGCGCAACTACAACTTTTGCAACAACTACTGTAGCAAGTACTTCTATTCAAACCGCAAATATATCAAATTTGAACGTTGGGCAAGGGTTAGATGTAAGCGGTTCCACTACTTTACACAACCCTTTGTTTATTAGTGGTACAAATGGAAGTAATTTTGATATGGGTTCAGCTGGAACATACTTTCAGTGGATTCCTAATAAAGGAGCATTTCGCGCTGGATTGGTTGAAGCTGATCAGTGGGCTACTGGAAATATTGCGGCATATTCGGCAGCGTTTGGTAAAAATAATACTATAACTGCGGTGGGAGGTTTTGCAGCCGGAACGGGGAATACTGTTTGGGGAGGTGGGAGTGATGGTTTTGCAGCCGGAACGGGGAATAATGTTTCGGGTGGTTTTGGTACCTTAGGAGCAGCTTTTGGAAATAATAATGTGATTACTTATCCCAGTGGTTTTGCCGCCGGAACTAATAATCATGTCGATGGAATTGGAACCGCTTTTGGTAACGGAAATTATATTGATGCGGGTGTTATAGACGGTTTTGCCGCTGGTCGTGGCAGTAGGGTTCATGCTGGGGGTAGTTATAGTTTTGCGGCAGGTTATATAGCTCAAGTTTCCGGAGAGAGCTCCGGTGCTTTCGGCGAAAGTGTCTCCAGTACGGCAAATAATTCATTTGTTTTTGGTAAACAAATGCTGGTTAGTGGTGCTAATTCTTTTGGTGTTAACTTAAATAATACATATACGGCTCTTTCACAAGCCAATACAATGGCTATTATGGGGGGGAATATGGGGGTTGGTATCGTGAATCCAAGTTATAGATTAACGGTAGATGATACGATTGCTGTACAGTCTGGAACAGGCAAAATTACCTTGAAAGCTACTAATACAACTTCCACGCTCACATCGACAGTTACTGATGCGGCTGGTTCGGCAGCTTTTTCTTTCGAATCAAACACTACACTTACCGACGCTACAGATCGAGCACTTGCTGTATTTAAAAATGGTGATGGGTTAGTAAAAGTCGCTATTTCCGGTGGCGGTGAAGTGGCTGCCAAAGGCACATTCCACGCCAATGATAATGGTTATGGTATTGGTGACGTGGCGGAAAATGTTAATTTAGTACCAGGAACAAACGCAGAAGCTGGAGACGTTTTGGTAGCCTCACAAAATGGTTTAGTTCAGTTTGAAAAATCTTCGGATAAATATGCTCAGCGTGTAGCCGGTGTAATTACGGATACAGGGAAATTTGTTATGGGCGCAAGCGGTAAGAATCGCGCTCCTTTGGCTTTGTCCGGTCTTGTAAATGTTAAGGTGAGCGATGAAAACGGACCAGTGCAGGTGGGAGATTATTTAGTAACCGCCTCAAAAAGCGGCTATGCAATGAAGTATGTTCCAAGCCCGGAGATAAAAGAAGCGGGTTTGGTGGGTATGGCGCTTCAGCCCTTAACTTCTGGCGAAGGAAGAATTAATGCACTTATTATGCGAGGTGTTGCTTATGGCAGTTCTACTAGTAGTTCAACTCCAGCGGGATTAGTTAGTAACAGCATTGAAAGCTCGATTAGTAACCCAGAACAAAGTAATGGTTTTTCTGGTATATTTTCTGCGCTTGCTATAGTCGGCTCTAATAACAATTGGAAAATTGATGAAAATGGAAATATTATCGCCAAATCTATTAAGGCAGATAAAATTACAGCTAAAGAATTAATTATTGATCAGGGAGATAATGCTACTAATTCTACTTTAGGCGAAGGAATTATTCTGCAAGGTCAACATTCAGTAGTAATTTCTAACACCAAAGCCACATCTCTTTCCAAGATTTTTGTGACGTTCGTAAAAAATCCCAAAGTTTCCTGGTGGGTTTCTAAGAAAGATAATGGATCATTTGAAGTTTCGTTGGACCAATTAGCTGGTGAAGATTTGCAGTTTGATTACTGGATTATCGGAACAACGGGAAATCCCGTAAATCCGGTTAACAATAGTGGAAATGACTTACCTGTTGTTTCAGTATCAAGTTCTGAAAATGGTGAATTGGTAGCATCTTCTACTCCTATGAATGAAGAGAATTCTAGTGGTAGTAATAGTGGATCTGAAGTGGCTAGTTCAACTCCGGAAATAGCTTCCTCAACTCCAGAAATTGTAAGCAATTCTTCCGGTGAAGAAAATGTAGAGGTAAGCGGCTCAGAAGAAACTCCAATGGCCAGTTCGTCTGATGCGGGTATGATAAGTCCGTAAAGTATTCGCAGGTAATAGAATGAACAATGTGTTATAATAACATTGTTCATTTTTTTATTTATGGAAACAAAATTTACTCTTTTTTTAGGAAATATAAGTCGATTGTTTTTATACCTAACCGTGATTACGATACCGCTGTTGGTTTTGCCTTTGTATGGAGATAGGTTTGAACTCACCAAATATTTTGTATTCATTTTTTTAGTGCTTTTATCTTGGTTTTTCTTACTCACCAAAATGGTTGTTCTTAAGAAAATTGAATGGAAACGAACCGTTCTTGATGTACCGATACTTTTATTGCTCGTAAGTTATTTAGTTTCGAGTCTCCTGTCGCAGCATTATTATATAAGTATTGTTGGTAATTTTAATTTTTTAGGAATATCGGGGTTAATGATGGTTTTTACGGCATTGTTTTATTTTTTACTTGTTCAACATGGTGCCAATCATCCACGCCGAATTACGACTATTCTTTTGTGTAGTTTGGTTGCGGGTGGGGCAGCTGCTTTTTATACGATATTGCGTGCTGTAGGGATAATACAAACCAATGCTATTTTTTCACCAACCTTAAGTTTGGTGAGTAGCTCGAATGTTTTAACAGCAGTTTTTTTTGCGGCGATAAGTGTAAGTTCTATTATACTTCTTGCGACCAAAGCTCGTAATTTGCCAAGATATATTTTGGCAAGTCTCATTGCCCTAGTAACGCTCGCTGCCATAGTCCTGCTGGGTTTTAAGGTTAGTTGGATAGTTTTTGGAATAGGGTTGGCGGTGGGTTTGGTTTTTTTGCTGACGTATTTTAATGGAATAAAGCAGGTTTGGTATTCTTTGGTGTTTGCTCTTCTTATTATTGCTCTGCTGTTTATAATCTTAAATATTACACAAGTTTTTTCTTTGTCGCTGCCAACAGAAATATTTTTAGGATTTAAATCGTCATGGATAGTTGCGACGCAAACGCTTCGTTCCGGAGTCGGAGCCTTCTTTTTTGGGAGCGGTCCGGAAACATATTCGTATACGTTTAGTAGTTTTCGACCCGAAATTTTGAACACTGGCATGCTCAGTAGTTGGCAGTTTAGCCAGGCGGGAACAGCCATATTTCAATTTTTAACAGTTAGTGGAGTTGGTGGGGTTGGGGTGCTTATCATCACTTTTTTAATAGTGTTAAAGTTTGTCTTGTCTACTTGGCGCAGTCATTTAGTGCAAATTAGAAGTAATAAAATTTTGCTTACTACAGAAGTTGACGGAGAAATATATGTTTCGATGGTAGTGTTTTGGGCGTACGTGGTGGGTTGGTTAGTTTTTATGGGAACGATGTGGGTTTTAAATATAGGTTTGTCGCACTGGCTGATGATGTGGATATTTATGGCTGGGATTATTTTAAGTGGGCATGTTTCTAAGAATGTTGAAATTCCCAACAAGGTATGGTCGTTTAGATCAAACCCAGAATCGACCTTGGGAGCAACTTTTGGCTTTATAGCTGTTTTAAGTATTTTAACCGTAATGGGGATTTATCTGGGAAAGTTTATGGCGGCTGAAGTTATTTTTGCCAATAGTTTGCAAAAGCCGCTGCCAGAAAAAATAAGCAGTTTAAATAAAGCGATTTATTTAAACTATCATGAGGCTAAGTTTTATGCTGCCTTAAGTGAATCGTTGTTATTGCAAACAGCTCAAATGGCCAAGAGTGGGGCGGATGCAAACAAAGTATATGAAGAAGCGGCTTTGGCGGTAGAAGCAGCTAAAAAAGCCACATATTATGCCCCAGAAGATGCTCAAATGTGGTATTTCTTGGGTGTGGTGTATGCCAATGTTCAGCCATTAATTCCTGAAGCTAATACTTGGGGAATCCGTTCGCTCCAGGAGGCGATTGCCCATGATCCGAAAAACGGTAGTTTGTATTTGTCGAAAGCAGTACTTGAGACCGTGGCTAAGCAATATAGCGAAGCTGCGGTAAGTTTGCAGAAATCCATTGATCTTAATCCATCTCTTTTAGAGAGTTATGTTCGTTTGGCATCGTTTAAGGATGTGGAAAAAGATATAGCTGGAGTCATTAATGTTCTTGAGAAAGGAACGATTTACGCTGGCTCTAGTCCACAGTATTTATTTGAACTTGGTAGTGCGTACTTTAAACGCCATGAAGGTAAAGATGTGGAGCAGGCAGAAACGTATCTTCGCCGGGCAATAAGTCTTGACAATAATTATGCCAACGCTCTTTATGTGCTTGCTCTTATTGATGAAGAAAAGAATAATACCCAAGAAGCACTCATTATTTATGAACGTTTGGCGCAGCTCAACCCAGATAATAAAGAGGTGTTACAGAAAATTATTAATTTGAGTAAGAAAAAAGACCAAACAGATTCTTCGCTAACAACATTCTCGCCTACTTCGACGTTACCAGCCGGATCGCGGTAGAGCTGTTTAGCAGCTAATTTAATAAAAAAGACACTCAATCAAGGAGTGTCTTTTTTGGTCTATGAATCTTTAGAAGAAAGTTTATTTATGATCGCAGTAGTAATTAATGGCTTGGTGCATAAACGCAGCTAGATTAGCATTAAATTTATTGTAGTAAGTGCTAAATCGCGGGTCTTCTATATACATTTTGCCGAGATTGCGATACATATCTAGACTGCAATCATAAAATTGATTGATGCTCGCGTGGTGTTGAGTAATAAGATGTTGAATTTCTGGACTCGCAATGCCTTTATTCATATTATCGGCAATTGATTGGGTGAGGGCTGTTCCTTCATCCTTGATTTTTTGCATTTGGGATTTGGTCATTTTTTTGGTCCGTTCTTGGCTTTGCTTGTAAGCCTGAGTATTTCCCCAGCGCGCTTTAACTTCGGCTTGGTAGTTTTTAACGTCGGTATCTTGAAAAGCGTTATAGAGCTCTTCATCTTGAGGAGAAGTTTGTTGGTTCATATGTTTAATGGTTGTATCAATTGTTTTTATAAGTCGGCTGAGACGTTTTTGTTTGAGCAGTATCATCTGGCGCTGGTCTTGTAGAGCGGTTACGACTTGGAAATTTGGTCGGCAAATAATATCACGAATTTCTTGCAACGAAAAATCCAATTCGCGAAAGAAAAGAATTTGTTGGAGAAGGATAAGTTCTTTCTCTTCGTAGGAACGATAGCCGTTCTTTTTAATGAAAGCAGGTTTTAAGAGACCGATCTCGTGGTAATAGTGAAGTGTCCGGACACTTACTCCCGAGAGACGGGCGAGTTGTCGCACGCTGTAGCTCATAGGTTTTTGTTTCAGCCTAAGTATAGCATAAACTATAACGTAACGTGAGTGTCAAGGAAAGTTGTGCACAGGTTAAAAGTATTAGAAAATACTATAAATAATAGTTTTTTATTCAAAATAAAAATAATGGCGGAATGGCCATTATTTTTTAGGATGATTTTAAGGGTGTTTTTTAGTTTTGTATTCAGAATAAATTTTATTAGCTTCAGCGATATGTAAAAAAGTTTCAATAAGATCTGGTGCTAGTTTAGAATCAGTTACTTGTTTTTCTAGATTTAAAATTTCTTCGTTAAGTTTTTGGGGATGTTCTAAATTTCTTGCTTTTGTTAGGTCTAATTTTTTTCTCGCTAGTTTTTCAGCAAGTTTTGCTTGGTGTCTTTGTAATTTCACTGGGCTTTTAGAGATTTCAGATAAATGTTGCCAATAGGTGAGTTCAATTTTGGCTTGCTTAAGAGGGAGGGGGTGTGGCGCTGTATCATGTCGCACAGTTGATGGTGGGGTTATTTCTCCGATTGGAGGAGGTTCAATTTTTGGAATTTGTTCAGCAGGTGGGATGTTTAATTTTGGATGTTGTTCATTAGGAGTAGTTTGATGTGTTGTTGCGAGTTGGTCTGCTCTAGACTGTGTTAGAACTGGACTACAGGCTGTGAGGTATTTAATGCAGCTGCTAAAGCTAAGCCAAATTTTTCCTTGCTCATAAAGTTTAAATAGTTATATTTAATCGGTAAGAAATTTGAGTGATTTTTTAGCCAGATTTTTGAGTTCCAAGAGCCAGTTAAGAATAGAACGGTAATAAGCAATGTTAAAGAGTACTAAAATTACAATAATAACTGCGTCGTAGCTCTGCCGGATCCAGTAGTTGTCTTGGAGTCGTATCCACATACCAAACTCATCAAAAGTAAGGCCAAGACCAATACCATAAAAAGAAGTTGCCCACTTGAAAGCTCGGGTTCCGTAGGTAGGACGTTTAAGTATAAAATACAGCCCGACAATAGATAGAGTGAATACGCCGTAAGTAAAATGGTGGATATGGACACCGCGAATGGTCAAGAAAAAATCTGGTAGTAAATGCCCTAAGACTAGATAAACAAACAAGCGCGAGACTACGAAAGTGATGAGAAAAAAGAAGGCGATGATTCCGATTAGCTGGCGGTTAGTGGGGGATGGTGAACTGAGAAATTTCATAACTATTCTTTTTTATACGAGCAGGTTTTGCTGGAGCAGCTTATGATACCTTTTTTATTTTCCACCAACGGCTGGTTACAATCTGGGCAAAGTTCGCCAGTTGGTTTGTCCCATAGCGCGAGGTCACAATCCGGATAGCGGTTGCAACCGAAGAATATTTTGCCTCGCTTGCTGCGTCTTTCTACCATCTGCCCTTCTTTACACTTGGGGCACGGCATGTTAATTCCTTTTTCAATTTTTTTAATATTTTTACACTCTGGGTAATTGGAGCATCCGAGGAAGGCGCCAAACCGTCCGCGTTTAATAACCATGGGTTTGCCGCATTTATCACATTTTTCGTGGGTGGTTGGAGTGGCTTCCGGAGTACCATCCGCACCGTAATTTCGAGTATTTTTACATTCTGGATAATTGGTGCAGGCGAAAAATTTACCGAATCGTCCCCGTTTAATTACCATAGCGCTCCCGCATTTATCACATTTTTCGTCGGTGGCTTCTTCGGTAAGTTCTTTTTTATTAAGTTCTTTGTCTTTTTCATCAAGGTTAGCTTTGAAGGGATGGTAAAAATCCGCAATCACCGGCTGCCACTGTTTTTTACCTTCGGCAATTTCATCAAGACTGTTTTCTACGTCCGCGGTAAAAGCGTAATCTACAATGTTGGGAAAATGGGTAACAAGAAGGGTATTAACAAGATAGCTAATATCAGTTGGTAAGAGTTTTTTCTTATCATCACGCTGCACATAGCCGCGATCTTCGATGGTCGCGATAGTTGGTGCGTAGGTAGACGGGCGGCCAATGCCGTATTCTTCAAGAGCTTTTACGAGGGTCGCGTCAGAGTAGCGTGCAGGCGGCTCGGTAAAGTGTTGGTCTGGCGTAATTTTTTGACATTCGGCTGGTTCTCCAACTTTAACGGTTGGCAGTAAATTTTCGTTGGTTTTTTCGGGGTAGAGTTTTAAAAATCCTTCAAATACAATGGTTTGACCGGTTGCGCGAAAAACTGACTCGTCTTTTGAACCGATGTCGATGGTGCTCGAGTTAAGCTCAGCTTCTTTCATTTGGCTCGCGACCGCGCGTTTCCATATAAGCTCATAAAGGCGCAACTGGCTTTTTTCCAGAAAAACGCCAACACTATCCGGCGTGCGGCTGGCTTCGGTAGGGCGGATGGCTTCGTGGGCTTCCTGGGCATTTTTATTTTTGTTTTTAAAGCGGCGAGGTGAAGAAATAGCAAACTTTTCACCAAATTGGTTTTGGATAATATCTTTGGCATCAAATAAAAATTTATCCGACAAATTTACCGCGTCAGTACGCATATAGGTAATGAGACCGACCGAGCCTTCGCTGCCGAGCTCGACACCTTCGTAAAGCTGCTGGGCGAGGCGCATCGTTTGTTTGGCGGAAAAACCAAGGCGATGGTTGGCTTCTTGCTGCAAACTGGAGGTGGTGAATGGTGGAGCGGGCACGCGGGTAACTTTTTTTTCTTCAATGTTGTGAATGGAGTAGGTTTGTTGGCGTAGATTTTTTACCAAATCAGCTGCCTGCGCTTCATTATTCACACCAAATTTATCAAGTTTTTTGCTTTGGTACACAGATAATTTGGCGCTTACTGGTTCTTTTTTTGTAGTCAAAAAATCGCCGGTAATTGTCCAGTATTCTTCGGGTTTAAAGTTTTTAATTTCATCTTCACGCTCGACCACGAGGCGCACGGCGACCGATTGCACACGTCCGGCCGACAGGCCTTTGGCCACTTTGCGCCATAAAAATGGAGAGAGGTTGTAGCCAACGAGACGATCGAGGATGCGGCGAGCTTGTTGTGCGTTTACGAGCGGCAAATCGATGTGGCGCGGATGCTCGACAGCTGCAGTAAGGGCGGTTTTGGTGATTTCGTGAAAAGTGATGCGCTTAGCTTTCTCGGGATCGATATCAAGAATATGCGCCAAATGCCAAGAAATAGCCTCTCCTTCTCGGTCCTCGTCGGTAGCGAACAGGATTTCATCAGCTTTTTTGGCAGCGTCTTTAAGCTCTTTCACGACTTTGGTTTTATCGCGGCTAATTATATAGCTGGGTTCGAAGTTGTTCGCGACATCAACGCCGATTTTGCTTTTGGGTAGGTCGCGTAAATGGCCAAAAGAAGACTTAACGATGTAGTTTTTGCTGAGAAATTTGCTTATAGTCTTGGCTTTGGTGGGAGATTCGACAATAACGAGGGTTTTCATTGGCGTACATTAATGGAATAAGTATCTTTCTTTAGTAACAATTTTCAGTATAACAAAGCAAAGAATAGAGAAAAAATAAACTGAATTTACCTAAAAGGGTAGTGGATTTTGAAGGAAGTGTCAAATGAAAAAGCATGTTTATGCAAATAAATTTATTCTGTTTGAGTGGATATAATTTATAAAATTCGTTATTATATATTTATAATTTTTTCTTATGAATTTTTCTAAAAAACGACTTTTTATTATAATTATTGCAGGTATTCTAGTTATTTTAAGTGGAATTTACGCTTTTGTTTTTTACAAAATGGCCGATTCACCAGGTTTGCCAGTGCCTGCCGAGTCAACCCTACCAAAAGTAACCACTATTGAAAAACAAGGAAACAAACTTTTGGTTAAACACTCCAACGTTGATTTGGTAAGTGTTCCAACTGCCAGTTATTTTAATAGTGCGAGCGTTCTCTTGGAAACTTCCAGTTCGGTCTATGTTGGCGGATATTATGAATCTGCAGAAGAAGGTTATAATTTATTTGGAACGCGCTATTCGCCGGTATTTGAGATTAATCTCGCGACAAAAAAAATAAAAACGTTTACGCGTGATAGTAGTTCGCTGGTTAATCTTTCCAGTGACGCCAAGTGGTTCGTGTGGTTAAGTTTTGCCAATCAAAAGCATACTTTAGTATTGCAAAATATTCTCTCCGGACAAGAAGTTATATTACCGATTGAAAATGGTTATACCCAAGCCGGGGATGTCTTTTTTTCGCCAGATAATACCAAATTTGCATACGCAGCCGCAGTTGGGTTTCCAGGGAAAGAATCTGGAACAGTATATAGTGTTGATGTAGCAACACAAAAAACTCAGGTGATCAAAAAAACTTCTGAAACCGGTACGTTTTTTCGGGTATTGCGTTGGAAAAATAATAAGGATATATATTATGATTTACTCACCCCTTATCGGACTAAATAGGGTAGAATTTATTAGGATAATGCGTTAATTAATTTTTGTTAAATTTATGAGATCAGAAGCTGGTTTGGGTTTGGCACAAGAAATGGATAAAAGAAGTACGGAGACGAATCCTGAAGTGCCTGGAGTTAATTTTTTTACATCTAAT
>CAZQNF010000020.1:0-6016 GCA_964594675.1 uncultured Gammaproteobacteria bacterium
CGGCTCCGGATTTTTTGACTTGCTTTACGATTTCGTCAATTTTGGGGAGGGCATCAAGGAGGGAATAATGGCTGTGGACGTGAAGATGGACAAAATCTGACATATGAGAGAATTCTTGAAAGGTAAGAATAGCGGAAAAGACAAGAAGAATCAATATACCTGCCACCGATAGCAAATTGGAATGTTGATCGTCTTCGTAATTTTAGCGGGCGGGTTCCTGGGTCTGAACAAGGTCCACAGGGACCGGGAGAAGGACCGGGAGAAGGAAGAAAAAGAAAGGAAGAGATTCCAAGTCGGCGACCAGGTGGTTGTCGTCGAGGAGGGACAGGTGGCGGTCAAGCGGGAGAATGGCACTACCGTCATCATCCCGCTCTAGAAGCTGGCACCTCCCCCGACGCGCCACCCTCCCTTCAACAAACTGGGTGGCAGATGGCGCGTCTCTCGAGAAGCTCCATCTTATATGTTTAATTAATCTTAAATATATAAGATGCTTCTTGAGAGTAGTGCCGGGGTACAAATATAAAACAGTCCGCCAAGAGCGGGCTGTTTTTTTGTTTTTAAAATAAACTTTTCCCAGTCATTTCCTTGGGCTTTTCAATTCCCATTACCTTTAAAATCGTTGGCGCTACATTGGCAAGTTTTCCTTTGGCAAGTTCTCGTTTTTTTATTCCCAGAGCCTTATACGTTTCTTGCGTTGCAATCAGAAAAAACGGCACCGGGTTTACCGAATGTTCCGTATCAATTTCACCGGTTTTGGCGTCAATCATTTCTTCCACGTTTCCATGGTCAGCCGTAATTATGACCACTCCATTCTTTTTGAGCGCTGAGTCAATAATTTTTTGCAGTTCTTCGTCAATAATTTTAATGGCTGTCTTGGCGGCTTCGATATTTCCCGTATGTCCCACCATGTCTGACGCCGCAAAGTTAGCTGCGATAAAACTATATTTTTCAGTCTCGATATTTTTGATAATCGTAGCGGCAATCTCTCGGGTTTTCATGGCCGGTTTGGTTTCGTAGTGTTTAATCGTATCTGAAGGAATTTTTATTTGTTCCTCACGGCAGAGTTTACCCGCATATCCACCATTAAAAAAATAGGTAATATGAGCGAACTTTTCTGATTCCGCAATATAGAGTTGCGGCCTAGGGCACAATGTTTCAACTAATCCTTGTTGGATATTTCGGCTGGGATAGGCGGTTAAAATTCCGGGCAAATCTGGTCCAAAATCGGTCATGGCCACAAAACAAATATTCTTAAGAATTTTATTGCGCTGAAAACTATGCGGATTTTCTTCTTCAAACTGTGGTTGTACTATCGCTTTAGTAAGCTCGCGCGCTCGATCGCTGCGCAGGTTAAAAAATATTACCGAATCATTATTTTGTATCGCACGGTACGAACCTTCTATGATAGTCGGCATAATAAACTCATCATGCTCGGAGCGGTTGTAGGCTTGGCGTAAAGCTTCTTCTGGTGTAGGAGCATGATACTTGGCCACACCTTCCACCAGCGCACCATAAGCAATCTTGGTTCTGTCCCAATTTTTACCGCGATCCATACCGTACAAACGCCCCATGATACTTGCTATTTTTTCACTGCCTCGGAAATGTTTTTTGAGTTCCTCCAAAAAATGCAGGGCGTCATGCTGTCCCGAGTCGCGACCGTCGGTAAAGAGATGGATATATACTTCCTCCTGTTTATGATCGTGCAAAAATTGAACAAGCGCGTATAAATGATCCGGCAAACTGTGCGCGCTGTTGCAACCCGACAAAAGACCGACCAGATGAACGACGGATGTATATTTCTTGGAATGTTCTACCGCCTGAAAAAAAGCGCTGTTTTTAAAAAATGTTCCATCATGTATTGATTCGGAAATATACACGGCTTCTTGCTTAACCACTCGCCCAGCTCCCAGGTTAAGGTGCCCAGCTTCACTGTTACCCTCCTGACCTGGTAAAAGCCCAACTGCTTTGCCACTCGCCAGCAATTCTGCATGCGCATATTTTTTGCGCCAGGAAAAATAGTTAGGTGCGGTTTCAGAATTTATAACAGCATTTTTGTCTGTGGAATGAGAAATACCCCAGCCGTCGAGGATAAGAAGCACTACTGGTTTATACGGCATACCACAAACATTAAACACAAAGTTCTTTATGAGCAAAGTATACCTAGCGTATACGCGAGTGGTCAACCTAATTACGAGCTCTTTTCTCTTATCCCTAAGGTCCGCATTGACAAAAACCCAAGAATACTGTATATTTAGCTGTTTATTTCTATCACATATTCTATGGAGCGTTTTCGAAACTTGGCAATTGGATTGACAATAGCTGCAAACCTACAAGGTTGCAAATCTGAACCATCTTATCAACCAGCACATTTTTATAGCGAAACGAATACTAATCGACAACCTTTCCTACCTGAAAAACCTAAACCAAAAAAGAAACATAAGGTTAAAATTAATCATTCCCGCAAAATAAACCCCCACTCTCCTGAAAAAAAACAGGCAGAATTAACCGAAACTTCAGTACCAATAGAAAGAAACGGCAACCACCTATATGGCATAGTAGATATCAATGGAAAACCTGTTAAAATGCTCCTTGATACGGGAGCCTACCATAACCATATTAGCTTTAAAGACGCACAACGCATCGGACTTGTCACAGATATGGCAGGACTTAACGAGAATTGTACGGTAGGCGCTTTTCATGCTGAATCACAATTAAACTGTAGACACACTATTGTTAGCATGGCTATGGGCCATGCCAAAGTGTCTCAGATAGAACTCACCATACTACCGGATAGTGCAAAGTCTCATATAGCTGCAGTTGACAATTTATTAGCTGGCGAATTTTTTAAACATTTTAAAGTAACTTTTGATTATAAAAATAACAAAGCTCATTTATCTGGTGAGGAAAAATATTTTCGATCTACACCAAAAGACCTTAATCCCCCTGAACCAACCATAAAACCTCAACCAGAAATACCTAAGGCTCCAGATGAAAAACCGCAACCATACAAAAAGACGGTGCCCCCAACAAGAATTTTTATTGATGACACTCCACCACCACGCCAAATTGAAAAAGCCAGCCCACCAACCAGGACTTATATCGAATAACGGTACGATCATACTTTTATATAAATATTCTTAAGTTAAAAAGAATAGGCTTCTATTATTACAATAATGAAAATTCCAAAAATTACTATTTTCAATACTTAAGAAGTACCAAAAACATAAAACTCACCGTACAAAAAATCACCACCCATAATACAGGTGATGATTTTTATTTAACTTAAACTACGCACCACTGACCTTAAAAAAACAAACTTAAAAATTTAGAGCCAGTTTTTTTAGGCTTGGCAGAAACGGGATTCATGAGTTCGTCCTCAATCTCCATCAGCCGATTATATTTCTCCACACGTTCTGAGCGCGACAGCGATCCAGTTTTTATAAAATCCGCATTTACCGCGACCGCGAGATCGGCAATAAACGTGTCTGCAGTTTCTCCACTGCGATGCGACACACTTACTTTATATTTATTTTTTTGCGCCAACAAAATCGTATCAATCGTTTCACTGAGCGATCCAATCTGATTTACTTTAATGAGAATCGCGTTACCAACTTTTTTCTCTATCCCCTCCTGAAGCCGAGTGCTATTAGTTACAAACAAATCATCCCCTACCAGCACCGCTTTTTTTCCGAGTTCTTTTGTAAGAAGCTGCCAATTATCCCAATCGTCCTCAGCAAGGGCGTCTTCAATAGAAATAAGCGGATATTTTACCAGCCATTTTTTAAGCGTATCAATCATTTGTTTAGCATTCGAAGCTGTTTTTTTATCTTTAAAATAATATTTATCCTTATCAAAGAATTCCGAAGCTGCGAGATCAAGCCCTAAACTAATCTGTTTGCCCAGGGTGTAACCAGCGGTTTTTATAGCGAGCATAATAAGTTTTAACGCATCTTCATTGCCTTTTAAAACCGGGGCAAATCCGCCTTCATCCCCCACCGCTGTCGAAAAACCCTTTTTAGAGAGAATGGTTTTTAACGCTTGAAAAACTTCTACGCCCATACGCACTCGCTCTTTAAAAAGAGCGTGCTTAGGAATAACCATAAATTCCTGTATCGACAAACCATTGTTTGCGTGGCGCCCACCGTTCAAAATATTCATAGTTGGTGTCGGCAAACGAAAATCTGGATAGTCCAAATGAAAAGCCATTCGCAAATATTGGTAAAGTGGCACACAGGCATTTAAAGCTCCGGCTCGAGCGGCCGCAAGCGATACAGCCAAAATGGCATTTGCGCCTAACTTAGATTTGTTAGGCGTGCCGTCAAGCGCAATCATTTTTTCATCGATAGCACGCTGACTCTCTATTTCCATTCCTTTCAAATTACTAGCGATAGTCGTATTCACATTTTTTACCGCCAGCAAAACGCCTTTGCCGTTGTAGCGTTTTTTGTCCTCATCGCGCAACTCCAGTGCTTCATGAACACCTGTTGAGGCACCGGAGGGAACTTTGGCTAAAGCCGACATTCCGTTGGCAAGAGTGACTTTTGCCTCCACAGTCGGATTACCTCGCGAATCAAGAATTTCGCGGGCTGTAATAGATGCAATTTTCATAAAAAAGTAAAATTATTTTTGTATTATAACATTTTCTTTGTTCATCTAAAAGCGACTCGTGGCACGTGAGATGTGCGTAGAAAAATACAAAAAATTTTAAAGTGTAAAATACAAAATGAAAAAAATCACGATAGACTCCCAACAACCAAAAGCTACTAGCTCACAGCTAAAACCTTATACTTTCCTTATAATTTGTAATTTACAACTTGACAGGCTTTCCACAGCGTTCTATGGTAGATATAGAGGAGGCGAAATTTATTCTTAAATCTTATCTTTATGAGACCAAACATACTTGTTAGCAAATCTATCCTCCAAGGCGACAGCCGAGGTGATACCAAAACCGGAACTGGTCATCACGGCGGTACTACCTCGCCTCGCGGCAACAGCCAGGGTAAAAACCACAGCGGTAAAAAATAGTTTTATTCACACTCAACATTTATTATATGAATACTAATTCTTACAACCCACAAGACGATAATAATCTTCCTACAGGACACTCCGCCAATGACGGACATAACCACGGTACTTCCGATGACAATGCTGATGTAACTGAAGATGGTAAACAAATGACGGATGACGGCACGCCATTACCGTCCGGGCATTCTCGTGGTGATGGTCACGACCATGACGGCGACGGTAAACCTAGTGTTGATGCCTAAATCTTGTACTCATTATTCAATAATTAATCCTACTTACACTTATGACACACAATAAATTTAAAAAAGGTTTAGTACTGGGCGGATTACTTGCCGCCGCTGCACTTATTGGCCTCGCTTCTACCAAGAAAGGCCAAGAATTCACTGAAGAACTTGGTGAAGATCTCGAAAAAATGCTCAAAAAACTTCGTCGCAAAATGGAAAACTTAGAAGAAGTAACCAAAGATAAATATGATGAAATTGTAAAAACTGTAGTGGATGAATATGCTGAAAAAAAAGAACTTGCCCAGGAAACTAAAGAAAAATTCTTAAAAGCCTTTGAGCGTAACTGGAGCAAAATCCAAAAACAATCGGAAGCTGATGAGAACGAAGATGAGGATGAAGAAGACGATAAAAATGAAGAAAAAACTAAGAAAACTAAATAATTTTCTTTTATTCAAACCGCCAACATAAAAAGTTGGTGGTTTTTTAAAAAAGACCTAAAATTTTATCTCCAACTTTGGCAAAAGTATATACTTTCAGGTATAATAACCTCTTATTTATCGCCTTATGCCTCTCCAACTTTACAACACCCTCCACCGCGCCCTCCAAAATTTCGAGCCAATCGAACCAAAAAAAGTAGGTCTTTATACCTGCGGCCCCACGGTTTATAACTATGCTCATATTGGCAATCTGCGCACTTATGTTTTTGAAGATATTTTAAAAAGAACTTTGGAGTTTAATGGCCACGCAGTAAACCACGTCATGAACAT
>CAZQNF010000020.1:6116-8147 GCA_964594675.1 uncultured Gammaproteobacteria bacterium
GTGGAACTGGGTGAAAAGAAAAATCTTCATGATTTTGCGCTCTGGAAATTTTCGAACCCTAACGAAAAACGCCAGATGGAATGGACAAGCCCCTGGGGAATTGGTTTTCCGGGTTGGCATATTGAATGTTCGGCTATGGCGGCTAAATACTTAGGGCAACCTTTTGATATTCATTGCGGTGGTATTGACCATGTGAGCGTTCACCATACCAATGAAATCGCGCAGAGCGAAGCGGCTTATAATAAACCTTTTGCCAACTTTTGGCTGCATGGCGAATTTCTGCTTATTAATAGCGATAAAATGGCCAAATCTGGAGAAAATTTTATTACCCTCAAAACACTTACCGATAAAGGATTTTCTCCCATAAGTTATCGCTATTTTTTGTTGCAAGCTCATTATCGCAAACAACTGAGTTTTTCTTGGGAAGCTCTTGAAGCTGCGCAAACCGGTTTAAGCAGACTTTATAAAGAAGCCTGGCATTTAAAACAAACCGCACGACCCAATGAAACGGTAGAACTAGACAAAAAAAAGATATTTATTGAAAACATTAATAACGATCTTAACATCCCTCAAGCTCTGGGACAAATACAAAACTTTTTCAAAAACCATACGAGTTTTAATTTTGTAACTTTACTAGATTTTGACCGAGTGCTTGGCCTACAAATTGAGCAGGGAGTTAAAGAATGGGATAAAAAAATGTATGATATTGCAGATGGTAAAATTTTAACCGAAGAAATTCCTAACAATATAAAAATACTCCAACAAGAACGTAATCAGGCACGCTTAGAAAAAAATTGGGTAAAAAGTGATGAGCTTCGTAAAGAAATTGAGAAGACTGGATTCATTATCAAAGACAATAATGACGGAAGTAGCACGTTAAGTAAAAAATAAAAAGTACTCTAAAAAACAAAAACAGTCCGCCTTTGGCGGACTGTTTTATATTTTTCCCTCCAGAAGCATCCTATCTTTTCAACAAATGAATGTTAAAGCGATAGGACGTCAGCTTCTGGAGGGAAGCCGACACCTCCTCTACTCAGGAGGCATCAAAGCCAGTGTTGGCAAATCGGCCTGGGCCAACCTCTGGCCCACTACCTCCACCACAGGAACAACAAACTGTGCAACAACCCAGCCACCCGCCCCCACCCTAAAGGCGAGTATCGCCAACTCGCCCAAAAGGTTGAGCCACGGAGGGAGCCCGTAGTGCACCTGCGCCGCGGCACAGGCATACACAAAGCCTAGCACAACGGCAAGGCACCAGCTCATCCAGGCACCGACGCTCAAGCCATTCACGACCTGCTGCACCGGATTCTCTTTTTCCATCTTCATCACTCTTTCCTTGACCGAGCGTTAGGAGGCCGAAAGTATTCCAGCCTTCTTCTAAACTTTAAAAAATTAAAAATTAAAAGAAAACTGGGATGTAATAAAAAGAACCGTTTATAATTTGAATAACGAAATACCATAACACACAAAATACCTTTTGTCAATATGTAAAATGGCTTCTTTAAGCTATTTTAACCACACCCTTTAAAACTATAAGAAAAAATTGATCTTGTCTTTCTCAGATCTACACATTTTCTCTTAAAAACTATTCATTGTTAACATACTCAAGGTTATGCTATAATATCCGCGTTATCTGTATGAATTCTCAAGAAATTATTAAACCCGACGTTACGAGCGAAGCCTTAGCAGTCGAAACAGCTGAAGTTGAAATAGAAGCGTCAGAACACGCAACTATTGAGTCAAACACAGAACATTCTGAACCCAAACCTGAGCCAACTCCCGCCAGTTCAGAAGGTCGTCGCCGAGCGCGCCCTATCCCCGCCCCCCTTCCTACCTCTGACCAGCTTAGTCAGCAGGTTGAAAAAATACTTGAAGACGGTTTGCGCGACACCTACGCCAATTTATCTCCACTTGCCAAAGAAGAGTTTAAATTGCAGGGCGAAAAAACGACTGCCAAAATTCGCGTTCTTCTTAATTCTACCCGGGTCAAAGCCGTGTCGATTTTGCGACTCATTTTGGAATGGTTACACT
>CAZQNF010000020.1:8157-10030 GCA_964594675.1 uncultured Gammaproteobacteria bacterium
AAGAAAAAATTAAAACCGACAATATCCTTGATTTAAAAAAAAATTCTAATTTATAAACATGGGATTTTTTCAAGACTTTTTTTCCAGCATTTCGGATTTAGCGCGTATTATTATAAACAACCAATTCGCTTTTTTAGCCATTCTTTTGCTTTGTGCTCTAGGAGCATTTTTTGCCATTTTGTTTATTATTCGCGGTATTATCCATAGCCGAACCGAAGACAGCAAAGCTTTCGATCGGACAGTTCTGCTTATCCGCGTTCCCAAAGAACGGAAAAGCGAAAACACCAACCAAAGTGCTCAAGAAGATAATATCAACCACGTCCGTGAACAAATTGCAGTTGCTGATGGTATTTTTTCGAGTATTTGTGGATTAAAAACCGAACACGGAATTCTCCATTGGTTTCTGGGTGGAACCGAACATATTTCGTTTGAAATTGTAGTAAAAAACAGCAAGATTTCTTTTTATATTACTGCGCCCAATAAAATAAAAAACATTATTGAGCAACAAGTGCACGCTCAGTATCCCCACGCCGAAATTACTCCGGAAATCGACTACAATATTTTTGAACCGCAAAGTCATACTATTGGAGCTTACCTTACACTCAAAGAAAGTTCTATTTTTCCCCACAAAACCTACAAAAAAATCGACAGCGATCCACTTCTTTCTATTCTTAATCCATTATCTAAAATTGAAGACAGTGAGGGAGCGCTTATTCAATATATTATTCGCCCCGCTGGTTCACACTGGCGCCACCAGGGTGTTGAGTTTATTCGCGATATTCGTAAAGGCAAAAAATTTGAAAAAGTGGCCAAACAAAATGCTTTTCTTAAAACCATACACGAATTAAGCGAAACCATCTCCCCTACTCCGCACGACCCGAATAAACCCAAGACCGAATACCATCTTACCCCCATGGAAGAGGAAATGGTAAAAAGCATGGAAGAAAAAATGAGTCATGGCGGACTGGAAGTTACTATTCGTTTGGTAAGCTCGGCGAACACGAGCAACAAAGCCCGACAAAATTTAGAAAACATTGTTAATTCCTACAGCCAGTACAATATTTATCGCTACGGTAATTCTTTTACCACCGCTATCCCCCGCCACCAAAACCGACTGATCAGCGCTTCCATTTACCGCGGCATGCGCGAAAAACACAGTATGATCATTAGTACTGAAGAAATGGCCAGTTTATGGCATTTGCCAATAGCGAGCACCGAAACCCCGCATATTAACTGGCTGGGTGCCCGTAAAGCTCCACCACCTACCAACATGCCAACCGAAGGTATTACTCTTGGCCGAGCTGTTTATCGCGGGCGCGAAACGGTGGTAAAAATGACTCGTTCAGATCGCCGTCGCCATTTGTATGTTATTGGTAAATCCGGCAGTGGTAAAAGTGTTTTCATCCAAAATCTTGCCGTGCAAGATGTTCTTAATGGCGAAGGCGTTTGTGTTATTGATCCCCATGGCGACTTTGTGGAATACGTTCTGCAACATGTGCCTAAAGAGCGCGCTGATGATGTCGTTTATTTTAATCCTTCCGATATTGAGCGCCCCATCGGTCTTAACATGCTTGAAGTTAAAACCGAAGAGCAAAAAGATTTTGCTACCCAAGAAATGATCTCCATTTTCTATAAAATGGTTACTGATCCGTCCATGATCGGTCCGATGTTTGAACACAATATGCGCAACGTAATGCTTACGCTCATGGCGGACCTGGAAAACCCGGGGAGTATTGCTGAAGTACCACGCATGTTCTCCGACGACGCGTTCGTAAAAAAATGGACCAAAAAACTCCGTGATCCTGTCGTTAAAGCCTATTGGGAAAAAGAAATGGCCAAAACTTCCGACTTCCATAAATCTGAAATGTTAGGC
>CAZQNF010000021.1:0-9961 GCA_964594675.1 uncultured Gammaproteobacteria bacterium
TCACGAGGCAAAGAATGCTGCTGATCGCCCCTGCAAGCAGAGAGACCCAGAAGGTCCGGACCTGCCAACTGAAGTGTGACTCATAGTCCGTTCCCATAACATCTGCCCTCTTCGTATAGTTGATGATGAGAGCAATGATGTCAGGAATGAACGGAATGAGCAGCCATCCCGCCGCTTGCAGCATGTAGATCATAAAGGTCAGGTTGCGTAGGCGGGCGATCTCTTCCGGGGTTTTTGTCGTCGTCAGTGCGGTTGTCGTCATTTTACGACCTGCGGTTAGGGGTTGTGGTGGACAGACTGGCAGTAATCCTCATACCGCCGTTCTCTTGCTGATAGCGAACGGCCACGGGTGGATTCGCAATGGCGTAAACGCCCAGCACGAACAAATACGATCTTCGCAACGCGAATTACACCTTGGTTAGTTCACGAACATTTTAGGAAGTAAAAACTACCCAAAATGCTCGTGAACTAGCGATTCTCAAAGAACTAAACAGATAATTGTACCACAAAAAAACACTGTTGTCAATGGTATTTGACGATATTTAAACTGAAATTAGCCATTTTAATGTTTAAAAGCTTCTTAGTTAGCCAAAACCCCCATACTTTGAGAAGGCTTAAACCCTTGCTAGACGAGTAATAAGTTTCAAACCTTCATACCACCGCATAATTTCTATTACTAAAGTGTTCCATGCTACACACGACAAGTCTACACACAAAAACACCGCTTAAATAGCGGTGTTTTTTGCTAGAACCAAATGGGAAATCGAACTCTTGTTGAAATAAATTGATTCAAGTAGCATACTAGTAACTTGTATCTTAACGTAAAAAGATATGCCAAACGAATTAGAAAAAAAAGAAACAGCGTTATTAATTAAAGCACTGGATGGCAAGCTGTTTAACAAGCCAGACGACTTGCCTGATTTTACTGAACGACAGGTTTTGTTAGAGTTAAAAATGCGAGATCTCACCCGGCTTTCTGAAGAAGAGAAGTTTATAGTTAGTTTTGCAGATTCAAGAAACAACTTATTCGAACGTGAACGTGACAGCTTTAAGACCAGAAAAATGGATGCGGCTAGCTTGCTGCAAAAGTTATCTGAATTTGTAGGAAATGATTTTTATAGAACAAAGTATGTAAGGGAACTAGAAATTAGAAGGGAGGAAGGAGAGTTATCAGGAGAACAAGAATCTAAGTTTATGCAATTAAAGGAGAATATACTAAGAATACGTCGAGAAACTGTTGAAGAAATAAAGGGTATTATGAATACGAATACGGCAACAGAACCTTTTGAAGGGAGCCGCGGAAAAGCAAAATTATGGAACTAATACTGAACGCCAGATATGAGGAGGCACAAGCCTGACTCTCACCTCCTTAACTCAGCATTACTGCTTGAATTCCTTCATACCATCGCTTCAAATCCAACACCAAAGGGTTTAAATTCTTCTTACAGCGGGCTACAATACGAAACACCACTCATCAAAAGTGATGTTTTTTGTTTAATGTTCTCCGAAACCATCGCCCAAGCGGGAAAATATATTTTTATCGCCGTACTTATCGGAGCGCCCTGGTGGTTCGGGCGGTGTCGTGTGCTACGAGGAGCGTATGCCAAAATCGTTAATGCCGGTTGCCCGTTGGTCAGCAGGTGCCACATAGCACAATATGAGCCCTAAACTAATTGCCATGCTGCTCAGCTCTTTCTAATTTTCTCATAAAAGCTTCAAGCAATACCGGAATATCTTTTATTTTACAATCTCTATGTCTATAGTCCAGTTGAAACTGCTCCCAACCTTGTTCTACGGCTTTATACATCCGGTATTCTCCTTGTATGTATTCATTTACGCAACCCTCAATAGCCCCAAAATTAACCGAAAGATCCGCATGTGTACAGCCCTCAATGTTTATAGTCGATTGGTTACAAAATTCATCACCAATAAACTCTAACTGGTCTTTTACTCTGTCATAGAAGAAAGATACTTTTTCTCGCAAAGCCCCCGGGGTCTTAATTTCGGGCGGCGAAACAAGTTCGAGCACGTCATATAAAAACTTTCTCCATCCTCCCCTTTCACGGTCTCCCATATGTTAACTAGTAATCTAAAATAATATTCCTTACCCCAGCATTTTGGAGGCAAAATAGAATGTTGATGTTAGTATATCAGCTCCTGCTTAAAGCAGACAGTCGTCGCCTCCCCACTCCTCTCGAACGTAGTAAGTCATGGATGAGTCGTGCCATCACCTTATCGAAAAATGGCTGTTGAAAATGGGTGGTCAAGCAATCCAAAATATGTCTATAAATCCGAATGTAAGGATTGACCGGATTTTTTAGAAAAAAATACAGAGCGCCATCTTTAAAAAGTGGTGTTTTTTATTTAAGGTTAGAGCTGGTTCGGATCCCCCACTGCAATAAAATGTTTATTAGCTGTATACTACCTTTACTTACTATTTAATTGTATAATTTTATGACATTCAAGAAGGACGATCTTTCAAGAGGAAAAAAACTAGCTATTATTTTCAGTGTAATCGGAGGACTAGTTGCTATCGGAGGTTTAGTGGCATTTTTTCTACTTAATGTAGTAATAAATAAACTCGAAGGCAGCCTGCAGGTAGACGGTTCTGAATTTATAACTCATAAATGTCGTTCGGGAAGTGTTTTTGGTTTCTCTGGAATTCAACTTGCCGACGCTGGCGATCGTCGCATACGTGTTATCACTGACCCAAGTACGGGGAATACAAAAGTTGCTCTATTTAATTCAGCACAGACCGCGGGAGACGAGTTGGGACTGTGTGCTAATTTAGAAATTAAACCCCAAATGAGTACTGTAAATGGCATTAAAAATCAGCAAGGTACGGTTACCTTTTCATGCATAAACGGACAGCACAAGATTAATGGTACAATGCAATTTAAAAATTGCCACTAAATAATTCCCCCGATACCACCGTTTAATACCCAGCACCAAGGGATTTAAATTCTCCTTATAGGGAGTACGCAAAATTCGGACAAGGTCTGACTTCTTCAAATAGCGACCATGCGCCTATAGTTACCCCACGGACGTTTTATTTCTGGCCACGCTGGATAAAATAATAAAAAAAATAGGTTTCTGATAACAAATAAGAATTTGTTTTTTGGCTTACTTTAGGATATAATTGCCCTACTAAAAGCAGGTTTATTTTTTATTTAGTATGATTCCAAATTCCTCAGAACGATACTCTGACGGCTTGCGATTCGGCGAATCTTTGAATCCGTGTTTACAGATTCAAGAAGAATTCATGTCGGCTTTTATGGCTATGTGGGAAAAACAAGGTAGGATCGCCCGTTTGGCTGAGAGGGTGGCAAAATCTTCTCTTATGCCCTATTTAAAAAATAATCCTGTTTTGAGAGCTCTCGCATTTGAATACGTCAAAGAACGTGGGCGACTTTCACCATTGGGTAAAGAGAGGGCTTCTCAGTCCTGGCAAGAACAAGTGCAACGAGTCAAGAGATATGGGAAAGTTGCTAGCGACCTGCTGACACAACTAGATAGCTTGGCTCCTCTTGGCACCCCTTCTATAGAAGCCCCTTTTTCTACCGTTTATCATAAGGAAGTGGCCAAAAAATATGGTCTTCAGGAGGTTCGATTTAATGCATTTCCTGCTCTTCAAGAAATTTTTGACATGGTTATACAAGGTGCTATAGATATCAATAGTCCCAAAGGCATAAAACAATTCGAGCAACAATTTTCTATGACGGACAAGCCTGCCTCCTTTGGTTTGATGAGTATTCCTATGACGGATAAGGCCCAGTGGTGGCTTGATAAATTAGCTCGCGGCGCTATTTATACTCGGCGAGAACCTTACCAAAAATTTGTCCCCAAGTTCAATGTAGCTGAAGTTGCGCTTATAGAAGATGATACTAATGAAGTCACTTTCTTAAAAAAGAAGTTGGGAGCGAAAAGCGACTATGGCAAAGAGGACACAAATTGCTACTACGATGGAGTCGTGAGCGAGACTCTATGGAAATCAGAAGATAGACGAGTGCCAACCCCCACTCACCGCAACATTCTGGAGGATATAGTGCTCGACCCCGATAGGTTTGAAATGCATCATATTGGGTATGACCAATATATGCGCCTTGCTCCCCAGGATAGATGTAATAATAAGTCGCAGCTCAATTTAGATGGGCATTATATTGAAGCTGGCGGAAGAGGAAACGAACTTGAATTTTCTCTCCATACCTCAGAAGTCGGTTTGGGAGTGGTTGGCTATAAAAATCATAATTATGATGAGCACAGAACGGGTACCCATTACGCTCGAGGCGCCCGTCTCGTTTTGAGTGAAAAATAGTAGTTAGTAATAACTTAAAAATATTTGCTATTTTCACGTTTTTGAATATCCTACTATCAAAAATTTTGGAACATCAGAGGTATCAGCACCATAGGTGGCTAAAAATTCTTCAGTAAATGGTGGATAGCTTTCATACACCTTCGTCATTCCTAATGATTGCAAAATTGCATCATACTCACGAGCAGTGCGAATATAAACAGGTATTGCTCGTTCTCCCGAGTGCATAATTCCCTGGGCAGATTCTTCTACCAAAGAAAAATGTGAAAATAGCTGACTCTTTATTTTGAGCGAGGCAGTAACAAAAACTGGATTAAAAACAGCAAAAATTAATAGTCCGCGTGGTTTCAGTATTTGTATTAAATTTTGAAACGTCCTTTCAACCGGATCGAGAAACTGAAATACCATAATACTAGAAATCAGATCGACTAAGTTAACAGAAAGTTTCATTTCAGCACTACCACAAACAAAGTTAACATCTTCTCCATAATTTCTTTTAGCTACCTCAACCATGGCAGGCGAACTATCTATGCCGGTAACATTTTTGTATCCTAGTGAATATAATTTTTTACAAAACGCTCCCGCTCCACAACCGTAATCCAACACAGCGATATCTTTACTGTTTTTAAAATAACTACCAACTTGCTCGATCATTGTTGGCCAAGCCATAAGGATATTATCAGCAGTTCCGGGATCGATCTGGTCTGGGTGTTTGTTGGCATTAAATTGTTCACTGAGCGCGTACCAGGGGTTTGGCATATTTTATAAATTAAAAATGGCATCAGACAAAATAAAAGTGGTTTTCTTTTGGAACGGAGCTTGGCAGGACGTTCCCTTTCTTGCAAAAAGCCAGCAAGTTAAGCCCTCGATTCTTTGAGGATGTTTAAAATTTTTTTAGCTTCCTTGGAGGTGGAACATAATTCACCGGGTCAATGCGCAATAAATAACGATCTTCAACATCTAGCGCCTGCGGTGAACGGCGGTGAAACGTGCCGGCCGAGATACGAACAAGGGTGTTAACGGGCAGCGGCCAAAATTCTTTTGGCTCTTCCCCTGAAGAATCAAGCGCGAGATCTAGGCGGTGTTCTTTGGTAACAAATTTTCCTCCTGGATTAGGCAAAATTTCCGTTGGAAATTTATTAGAGTACAAATAAAACACCTCCCCTTCCTGATGCCACCAATCGAGTACTTCGCTGGGCTTTGATTCTTTGCGCACTAAAAAATTAAGCTTTCCTTTGGTTATTTTTTCTACAGTCATCACTCTCTCAAGAAGGGTTTTCAAGACCGGATCTCCCTCAAAATCAACCAAACGACCGTCTTCGATAAGAAAATCTATTCTTCCTCGCCGAGCGTAGGGCTCAAGCAAATCTGAAATATCACCAACATGCTGGACGACTTCAACCCATTCACCCAGGCCGGTTACTATAACTTCGTGCGGCTGCGGGCACGCTTCTTGGCGTACATTACGCATACAATTTATAAAAAGAAAAATTTAACTACAATCAAATTTGGAGCATAAATAAAATTCCTACTCTTTGTACTGATTAACGCAATAAATGCTACAAAAAACATTTGTTTTTGTAAGCCCATTAAGTGGTTTATTGTTTGAGTTAAATATCGTATCACTATCACTAAATACGCAGCCGCAATTTTCACAGGAATTGCCTTGTAGCGTACTTTTTAACATTTTTTCTACCTCATTCATATATTTACGTCATTTTATACTCCTTACAGTACTATTTATCACTCACAAAATCAAATGCTGTGTAATAACCAAAATCTGCTACACTACCCATAATTCTGTTTAGCAGAAATTAATTTTTTACATAATACCATGCTTCCTTCTTTTTTCTACAAACTTCCCAATACTGTTCTTCGCTGCTTTCGTGGTTATTTTTTACTGTGGCAACTTGTCGCCATTATTCTCACTGCGATTATCGTTCTGAGCGGTTTTGATTGGTGGTATTTTACCTTTTTTAATAACTCTACGATCCAGCGAATATTTTTTTCGGCGGCGCCAGTCGGTTTTTTTGTACCCATTTTCTCCCCTTTTATTGTATGGATAATTGCCAAAATACAAAAAAATTCTCGACTATTTAATACGGCCGGGGCCATTGGCCAAGCAGCTGGACTCGGACTCATTATTTCTTCTCTCTACAAAGCCTTTACCGGACGCATCCCACCAGAACTATTTCAGCAGACTGCCAGTTTAACGGACATTAGTCACCAGTTTCAATTTGGATTTTTGCGTGGGGGCGTGTTTTGGGGTTGGCCATCATCCCATACTACTGTCGCGTTTGCAGTTGCGTTCACTCTTTATACGCTTTATCCGGACAAAAAATTCATCCGCTATCTAGCACTAGGCTATGCTCTTTATATCGGATTTGGCATTTCCATGAGTATTCACTGGTTCTCTGAATTCATCGCTGGAGCCATTATCGGTTCGGTAATTGGAATAAACGTAGGTAAAAGTTTTTTGGAAAAAAAATAAAAACTAAATTTTGATGTTGGGTATTAAAAAAGACTCAAGTACCAACGAATTACCCTCTCTCCCCATAACAAACTTACGAATATTCCAACTGCCAAAAAATTTCCCAACGAAATTTGGGATTTAAATTTTTTACGTTTACTTAAAAGTAGAGTAACTCCGGCCATAGTTCCTATCACATACGCAATAAGCAGTGCGCATAAAATTTTTGGAAATCCGAGCCAAACCCCCATCATAACTCCGAGATATATATCTCCTTCCCCAATCCACTTACCGCGCGATACCAAAAATTGCAACCCAAAAAACCCTCCTCCAATGAGACTGGCGAAGAGTAAACTACTCCAAGAATGGTGGATTAGAAAAATATTCGCCACCAACCCAACCACACTTCCCAACCATACCAAACCCATTGGAATGAATTTATAGAGTCCATCATAAACAAAAATACCCAACAGAATAAACGTAAAAAATAGATCCAGGATAAAACGAAAATCTAAGGAATGGTTGTATGCATGGGTAATTAGAACCAACAGAAAACTTACTGCTCCGGCTATTTCTACCACTGGGTAATGCCATGGAATTGGTTGAGAGCAGGTTCGACATTTACCACTGAGCCATACAAAACTTACTACCGGAATATTTTCCCACCAGGTCAACCGACGTCTACAATGAATACAAACACTTCGCCACGATGAAACAGAAAAATTTTTTTGCATTCTCCAGAGAAAAGAGTTTAAAAAACTTCCAAGCGCGAGACCTGACATTCCGATTATAATATAAAAAAAACCCATAATTTCATTTTAAGCTTCCCTCAAGCATAATTTTGTGAATTCACTATAAAGATTGCCGGAATTTCCGTCAATATCTAAGTGAAATAAAAAACCGACTCGCAAAAGTCAGTTTTTTAGGCATCGCAATAATTACTTTATCGCTGCATCATCTTGGTGGAAGTTGATTGGTCCATCATCGGCTCAACATCATCATTTCGCATCATTACATTCTGAGGCTGAACGTCGTCACCTCTCATCATCTGACGGCCACCCTGCATTATGCCATAACCACGATCATAATGACTATATAACATCAGCCCTTTAAGCTGACCAAGTTGGAAAGCAGCGCAGCAAGCTACTGCAAGTACAACGAGAGCTACAACGCAACGAATAAGCGAGCGATTACCGCAACCACAACCACGCATTTGTTTACTCATACACATAGAACACTGGCAGCCCATCGGGTGTTCTGGTTTCATCGACATATTTTTATCGTCCATAGATTTTATGCTACTAAATTAAGTGGTGTAAGTATACGTTCTGCACGAGAACAGGTCAATGCTCCAAAAAACTAGCTCGCTCTTTTGCCTTGTAACAACATATTAACAGCGCTCTGCATGGATCCAGCTTTAGTAACCTCAGCGTTATTTATAAAGAAAATTTCATCGGCATTTTCTATAGTATTCAGGCGATGTGCAATTACCACTCGGGTCGTGTGAGCAGGTAGTTTAGTTAAAATTTCTTCCAAAAGTTGTTCGGTAACTGTATCGATATTTGCAGTTGCTTCATCTAAAATGAGAAGTTCCGGCTCACGTAACACGGAGCGCATAAACGCAATAATTTGTCGCTGCCCCAAACTAATGGAATTGCCGCTAAAAAGCACTGGCGTTTCTAGACCGCTCGGAAAACGAGAGAGCAAATTATCTAAACCAATACGCTTTAAGGCATCTTCCAGGTCAGAAGTGGAATAGTTTTTATATTTTTCATAACCATACACTAAATTGTCCCGAACTGTTCCGTTAAACAAAAATGGTTCTTGTAAGATGAAACCGATTTTTTTAGTTCTCTCCTCGGGAGAAAAAGAACGAATATCTTGACCGTTAAGATAAATTGCACCAGCACTTGGGTCGTAGAGACGAGCCATAAGCGAAGCTGTGGTCGTTTTTCCGCCGCCAGTTGGTCCCACCAGGGCATAGGTCTTACCTTTTTCGAGAGTAAAAGTAATATTTTTTAAAACCTGCTTATCTTCCGCATACCCAAACGATACATTTTTAAATTCAAGCACAGCGGACGAAGTGAGCTCAGGAGAACTCGGAATAATCTCTAAATCTGAAGTCAATGATAAGATATCGGCGATCCTATCGTACCCGGCAAGCGCCACCTGAAAATTTGCCCACAGCGCGGCCAGCTGACGCAGAGGGTTATAGAAATTATTCACATAGCTTAAGAAGCTAATCAGTAGACCGATTGTAAAATTACCCTGAGCAATCAGGTAAATTCCATAACTTAAAACAATGAGTTGAGCCACACTTGCACACAAACCAAAAACTGGAGTAAAGATATTATTTGCTACTCCAGCACCAACAGCAGTGGTATAGTTTTGCTCGTTAGCATCATTAAATTTCTT
Organism: uncultured Gammaproteobacteria bacterium; assembly: GCA_964594675.1. Taxonomy (GTDB): domain Bacteria; phylum Patescibacteriota; class Patescibacteriia; order Magasanikbacterales; family GWA2-37-8; genus CAZQNF01. The sequence continues at coordinate 9,198 of CAZQNF010000021.1, forward strand.
TTTAAAATAATCCCGACGGTTAAAGGCAACGATCACTTTAAAATTATTCAGACTTTCCTGAATTTCAGCACTCATGCCACCGACACTTTGCAAACTGGCCGCGTTTTTGCGCTTTACCCAGGCCGAAATCGCTTGCGTAAAAATGAGGAGCACCACTGCTGGCGCGAGAGACGCCGCCCCAATCCGCACATGGATTACCAAAAGAAAAACTCCAGCCCCGATCATAATAAAGACGCTACCAATAAACTGCATGAGCGACTGGGAAAAAAACTGGTTCAGTTTATCCGTATCATTATTAATACGCGAAATCAGATCACCAGCTTTATTTTGGTTAAAAAAAGCGACCGGCAATTCTTGTAGCTTGGTAAAAATACTATTACGCAAGTTAAAAAGCACGCGTTGCCCCACTCCGCCCATAATCTTGGTTTGAATATAACTCGCTACCAACGCACACACGTACATACCTAAGAGCAGGCTCGAAAACATGAGTACGCCTGAATACTCTTTAGTTTGAACATAGTGATCAATAGTATACCCAATTACGACTGGTGCGAGCAGATTTAAGCCGGAGTTAAAAAAGATGGCAATAGACGCCAAAATCAAATTACGCTTTTCATCTTTTAAAAGCGGTAAGAGTTTTTTAATAGCTCCAAGAGCGCTATTTTTGCTTTGGTTATTGGGTGTATTAAGCGTGTAATTCTTCATAATGGCTTGTACTTCGTTGTGAATTATAAATTTGCACGTACTCGGGACAGGTCTTGAGG
>CAZQNF010000022.1:0-9750 GCA_964594675.1 uncultured Gammaproteobacteria bacterium
ATGGAGTACGTTCTCTTTTTCGCGCTCTAACTCTTTTCCTGCCACCGTACTAAGGGCTGGTTCGCGCAGAGTGAGGGTTAGGAGCAGTCCGATTACTGACGAGACACATGTAAGCTGAAATAAGAGATAATAATTTTGAATAGTATGAACTCGGGCAAGAAACCCTCCGACAAAAGCCGCTAGTGCAAACGCAACGGCTAGCGCACCGCTATATTTTGAAAATACTTTTTGAGCATCTTGTTCACGGCCGACAGATTTTAACTCATCATAAATAAATGCCTGATCAGTACCAGACCAAAGTGCATTGGCCAGTCCAAACAAACCAAAAACGAGAGCAGACCCGATAAAGGTGTCCACATACAGCCACATAATCCACCCGATGGTGGAAATACAGGCTCCAAAGATCATGCTCGTTTTTCTCCCATATTTATCTGCAAGAACACCGGTAGGAACTTCAAAAAACATGCCTGATAAAAGGACGATTGAACTAAGTGTAAATATTTGCTGCAAAGAAAGACCTTTCGCTAATAGAAAAAGAGTAAAAATTGGTCCACCAAATATAAGAGTTCGGATACTTTGAGTTAGAATCAGCCGACGGATTGATGGTGTGACCATACCGCTCGATAAAATTTTTATTGATCGTATTTATTTTTAAAAAAATTTTACTCTGCCACTCGGAACACTTCTTCAATTGAAGTAACTTTTTGCAAAGCTTTAAGAAGTCCGTCTTGCACCATCGTAACCATTCCACCGCGCACCGCAATTTCCTGAATTGTGTATTCCGACACTTGGCCGGACAAAATATTTTCTTCAATCTCTTTGGTCATAGTAAAGAGCTCATAGATACCGATACGTCCTTTGTAGCCCAGTCCACTGCATTTATCACACCCAACCGCTTTAAAGAAATTCAAACTATTAAAATCAACTTTTTGTTTTTCTTCGCTTGGTAAAGCTTCCAAAAGTTCGCGAATACGTTTCATGTTTTCACTTGACACTTCATCAAGCGTTTTACAATGCTCACACAAACGTCGCACCAACCGCTGGCCAATGACGGAATTTAAAGCCGGAGCTAAAAGAAAGGGTTTTACACCCATGGAGAGAAAACGAGCAATGGCGCCAGACGCGCTATTGGTATGAATGGTTGAGAGGAGCAAATGACCGGTTAAAGCCGCTTGAATAGCAATTTCGGCGGTCTCGAGATCACGGATTTCACCAACCATACAAATATCCGGATCTTGGCGTAAGATACTGCGCAAACCCTGGGCGAAAGTGTAGTTAGAAGCAGTGTCGACCTGGCTTTGGTTAATACCTTCCATTTTAATTTCCACCGGATCTTCAAGCGTAATAATGTTTACCCCTGGTTTATTGAGCGTACGCAAAATAGCGTACATGGTAGTAGTTTTACCCGAACCAGTTGGACCGGTGGTAATAATCATGCCATTTGGGCGTTCAATTTCGTGTTTAAGCCGATCATGAGCGAGACCATTTAACCCCAACTCATCAAACGTAACACCCTTGCTGCCGCTGTGCAAAATACGCATAACCACTGATTCGCCATACGTAGTCGGGAGCGTTGAGACACGTACATCCAGACTCCCGGTGGAAAGTTTAAGACTCACACGACCATCCTGTGGTCGGTCGGTAACGTTAATTTTTAAAGCCGCAATGAGTTTTAAACGCGATACAAACGCTTTCCACTGTTCTTTAGGCAGCGTTGCTACATCATGCAATATACCGTCAATACGATAGCGCACAGCAACACCCTTTTCTTCAGCTTCAATATGCATATCCGAAGCATTCACCTTGAGCGCCGACGCGATCATAAGGGTTACAACATCGGTAATAGAAACGTTTTTAAACTGCTGTTGCAGCGAAGTCAAATCATGCACATTCACGCCAAATTTTTCGAGTTCTTCATCGGTAATATTAATGTCTTTAGTAATAGCCTTCACAATCGGCAAATTTTTGTAGAGTCGTAAAACACGTTCAAAACTATGCTCAGAAATAAGATACAGACCCGTGTGGGCATGGTGATTTTCCCCAGCTACGCGCACAAACTCCTCTACTTCAGCACTCACTTCGACAGTTCCAAACCGCAGCTCTTCAGCTGAATTTACAAAGCAGATAATTTTTTGAGCGCGAGCTATTTCTTCCGGCACAATTCGGAGCGCTTCAGCTGAAACGGGAAAAGACGACAGATCAATATATGGCACACCTGATTGGTAGGCTGCCTCATTGACCTGCATTTCTTGCTCTTTCAGCTTCATTTCTTTCATCTTTTGGGTAAATTTCGCTTCCGGACTTTCAATATCAATGGTGCCATCACTTGGTGGCGTAGCCGCTGGAGATTTTTTAAGAATATTGCTGATAGAAGGAAAATCTGACATAACGGACTTGTTAGTAAATTAGGAATTTTTTTGCAAAATTTTCTGGGTATAATGAACAAGCCGACTATCAAGACCATGCTTGTGCATTTTCATAAATAGGTACATCCAAGTGGCAGTGGTGTAGGCGTTAAACAACCCGCCCATAATCGCGAGCGCGATTACAAAGAGAAACGCAGCCAGAATAAGTCCTAATGTAAATAACCCACGCAAACCCGTAAAACCACCAACCAACCACAAGAAAAACGATGGAATAAGCACGATGGTTGACAGCCAAAAAATCGCAGCAATAAGAACTATATTAAGCAAGAGGAGTAAAATACTAATCTCAAGTGATACCAAAATATGGCGTTTAAACAAATTACACGCTAAAACCAAAGATGTCATCAAACTATCCTCTTCCTCCAGAATATACCCGGCGGTGTAGATACAAATAGACGATACCGCAAACCCCAGCACGAGCCCGGTCGAGAGTACAATAATAAGGAAGAAAAAATTACCAACATTAGAAAAATTAAAGGCACTAATGAGGGCATAGGTAGTAACAGCGAGCCCGGACAAAAGAATTTTTTGGGCAACATCTACCGCCAAGAGGCGCCAGAAATGGCGGACGCCTTTTTTCCAGGCTACCCGCCAGCTTGGTGTGGTTTTTTTGCGAAACCAATCAATTGACGCGGCAATAAGCGCACCTTGCGCGCACACCGCAGCTACGACTATCAAAATTACCAAAGCCACCACAATGAGTCCCAGCCACCCAATCCAAATAAGATCTCCCTGCTCGAGACTTAAGACCGGCCACGTATCTGGCCAGGCAAAAATATGAGCGGTAGCGCCATCCTGAATTAAAGCCCAGAGCTGCCCCACAAAATTACTGATACCAAATTGGCCGACCAGCACGGCAAGGAGTCCAAAAATAATGAGGATTTTATGTTTCCAAACCAAATTCCACGCGTGGGAAAAGGCTTCTTTGTAGCTTGGTTCAAGCATAGAACGAAAAATAATAAATTGAATTTCGTATATTATAACACAGAATGATTTTTTTCTGGAACAAAGAAAATTCCAAAATAAAAACAGTTCGCTTTATTATAAACACGAACTGTTTTAAGGAAAAATTTCTTTGAGCGACATGGTACATTTTTATGGGAGGGGTTCAACCTAAAATACCCAAATTTTCTTATCTAAAATTAGACCATTTCACCAATAGCTACTAATTCTTTAATTGTTTTGGTTTTTGCCAGCAATCGTTGGGTTTCAACCATACCTTTCTTCTGTGTAAGCATTCTTATGGCGGTTACCATTTTGTTTATTTGCTCTTTCCAGTTAGCTGTCCATTCTTCGCTCGGCAGTTCATTAAAATAATGTTTAGCGTAAGAAGGAGCTGTTAAAGTCGCTTCAAAAACCCACCACATACCATCCTCCTGTTTTTTTCCCAAATTTTTAGAAATTAAATCAGTGTAATAGGCGAATGCTTCATTCATCGCACCATCTAAACCTTGGCGCTGGCCTCCATTTGGGTCAATAGAATGTCTGATTTCATGATCAATGGTTGCTTCTTCGCCTGGTGAAATTACCAAACCTGTTTTATAAAATAAAGATTTTGGTGGAAATGCAGTACCTGGTATATGCATGCCAGAGGTATCTCCAGATAATCCTACCTTTTGCGCAAAACGTGCAAACTCTGATCTGTCTTCAAACAAAAATATAGGTCGCACTATATCACGTCCAGCTACCTGGGACGCACTTTCTGACTTAACTTCCGCCAACACTAAACTTTGCAGATCGGTCGCAGTAATACCTCCTCCATTTTCTGCTGCAGCAACACTAAAAAATGCTGCAAACCATTCTCGCATAGCACTAGCCCCAGTCTTTTCAAAAGCACGAAAAAACTCTCGTACTTTCAAAAAAGCCGCTTCCCGTTCTTGGTCTAACCACTCTTGTGGCTGATTTATTTCTATTTCAGATCGCAATCCTTTTTCTAAAGGTAGAGCGGTTTTAATTGGCTGAGCAGTGATAGGCAAGTCTGATGACACCGGTCTTTCAGCCTTTGCTTTTGTTTCTACACCAAAGCTTTTCTGCCGGAAGAGCATGCTAGTTAATTCAAAAACTAACCCACTAACTGCATCAAATTTACCTATTTGACTTTTTAAAGTACTCATCTCGGCATTACGTTGTAGAGCAACCGCTTGATCAGTTGTTCCAAAACACTTTTCAAAACTAAATACCTGTTCCAAAATTTGTTTTACTTCTTTAGACAAAACCCTAAATTCAATCTTTGCTAAATCCACATCTGTCTTTACCTCTTCAATCGCACCTTCTTTAGGAATAGACTTAGACAGTTCTGATATAACACCAGAAAATTGGCGGCTAAAGGGTTCCCCTTGTTGAAAACTGGATAAACAAAAACGTAAAGCTTGGGGAGTATACGAATTAACAAATTTTTTGACTGCCGCAGAGTCACGGATAATTGTTTGTAATTCTGCTCTTAAGCCATCGAATTGCTTCTGCGGATTAAATTCTGAAGCCGGCTGTTCTATTAAAACAGCAGGATTTTCAGGAATACCATCTTTAATAACCGCAGTCTCACCGCGCTTGGCAGCCCCAAAGGCTGCGTGCCGCCACTGCGAATTACCCTTGGCCTCAGCAACTTTTGGCACTGGCAATAACACCTCCTCAACATCTCGTTTTTCAGGAAAATAAACCGGACAACGAGCTGCCCTTAAAAATAACAAACTTGTTTTAGCGCTTTGTTCTAGGTGAGCAATCTGCTGACGAGCTTCGGCCATGAGAGTATTTACTTCTGGTTGAACTATAGCATTACCCGCAACAGCGTTTATACTCTTTTCTAAACTTCCAAGAGCAGATAATGTACCCGATGTCTCTGCCGTCATCTCTAAGTCTTCTTGAAGCGTGTCACCAGGCTCAGGTGAGGCAGGTAGAATTTCAAGCACACTTTCTGATTGTTGCAATAATTCATTTTGTTCAGCCATAAAATTTTTAAAGTTGTGAAATATTCTTTTTTATTTCAACAATTTTTACTTCCTCACTGCGTCGAAGTATTTTTTTAGCCTGGTTAACATAACTTATACGCAACTGTGTTAAACCGATCTTAAATTGAGCCAATGTTTTTTTAGCATAATCAACAATCGCTGTATTTCGCTTAGTTATTTTTCGCATAGCATTTTTTATCCTCACTACTCTAAAATAAACCAAAACAGAAAACCTAACAAGAAACAAAAGTTTTTTTACACTTTCACCTGTTCTTTTACCAATGGATCAAGCTTTTGTTTTCTCCCCATTATTTCCTCGATTCTTTCTTGCTCCAGTGTTTCATCTTTCATAAGTGCAGCCACCATTTTTTCCATTTTTTCGCGTTCGGTAATAAGTACTTGCTTAGCGCGATCTTTCGCTTGTTCGAGCAATATTTTTACTTCAGAATCAATCTCTTCCGCGGTTTTTTCGCTGTAATCGCGAGCTTCCGGCATTTGGGAACCAAGGTATAACATTTCATCATTTTGACCGAACGTGCGCGCGCCAAGCTTGGTACTCATACCATACTGAGTTACCATATTACGCGCCAGCTGGGTCGCGTGGCGCAAATCGCTTGATGGACCAGTCGAAATCATTTCTTCGCCAAAAATAAGCTTTTCCGCAACATAGCCACCCAGCGACATCGCGAGATCATCTCGAAATTGCGCGAGGGTATGATAATGCTGATCTTCGGATGGCATCTTAAGAGTATACCCCCCAGCTGAGCCACGAGAAATAACGGAGACTTTACGAACCGGATCAGAGTGCTCGAGCATAAAGCCAACAATAGCGTGACCAGACTCATGGTAAGCAGTCATTTTTTTCTCATGGTCAGAAATTATTCGGCTTTTGCGTTCTGGACCAAGTAAAACTTTTTCAATACTTTCCAGTACTTCAATTTCTCCAACGAGTTTTAAGCCACGACGAACCGTAAGAATCGCTGCTTCATTAAGGAGGTTGGCCAGATCAGCACCAGAAAATCCTGGGGTGCGCTCAGCAATTTTACGCACGGAGACAGCTGGGGCGAGGGGTTTATTTTTAGCATGAATTCCTAAAATTTCTTCACGGTCGCGAATATCCGGCATGTCGATTACTACCCGGCGATCAAACCGGCCTGGGCGAAGAAGCGCTGGGTCTAAAACATCAGAACGGTTGGTTGCAGCCATCACGATAACACCGGAATTAGGTTCAAATCCGTCCATTTCTACTAAAATTTGATTAAGCGTTTGTTCACGCTCATCGTGTCCGCCACCGTGCCCAGAACCACGCCGACGGCCCACCGCATCGATTTCATCGATAAAGACAATGGCCGGAGCCGCTTTTTTGGCTTCGCTAAACAAATTACGTACGCGCGATGCACCTACGCCCACAAACATTTCCACAAATTCAGAGCCGCTCATGTGGAAAAATGGGACATTGGCTTCGCCGGCGACAGCCTTGGCCAGAAGCGTTTTACCAGTTCCGGGCGTTCCGGTTAACAGGACACCTTTGGGAATCTTGGCCCCCATGTCCGCAAATTTCTTGGGATTTTTAAGAAAATCAACTACTTCCACCAGTTCTTGTTTGGCTTCTTTAGCGCCAGCAACATCAGCGAAAGTTTTTTTATCTTTATCATCCGGCTTCATTTGCTTCATCTGGACCTGGCCAAAACCCATGGCGCGATTGTTGGAGCCTTGGATGCCACGCATGAGAAAAAATAATAGAACACCAATAAAAACCAGCGGAATAAGCCCAGGAATAATATTAATTGCCCAAAATTTCCAGGAGCTATCGGTTTTTACTTCAATACCGTTTTGCTTTTGTAAATCACTAAGCGCTGTTGCACTAATACCGTAGTTTTTAATAATATCGCCAAAGGATTCGGAAGCTTCTTTTTGAGCGACTTCAGACTTCTGTTTATCATCTTTAAAATCAATCTGCACATTACTACCCGTAACTGTCACTTTTTTTACTTTACCAGCATTAATCTGTTCGACAATTTCGCCGACGCCGACATTTTGTGGTCGATTATTCTGACCCCATTTTATCTGGCTGAGACCGATAACTACGACTACCAAAAATATAAAAACTATTCCAAAATTCTTTAAAAAATCACGCATACATTCTTAAATAATACATTATTACAATAGAAAGCTAATAAACGCTTAACTTACTCAAGATACCACAGAATACCCATAAAATCAAGAAAACCTCCGAGCGGAGATTTTCTTGTTTAACAGGACGAGTAATTTTATTTAGGCAGCTTCTTCTTCAGTAGTAGCTGGGCCTTTTTTAGGGGCAACGCGACGTCCGCTTTTGCCTTTTACACCAGCGAGTTTGAGGCCAAGACGGTGTTCGTTAGGGTCAACGGACATAATCTCGAATTCGCGCTCTTCGCCGATTTTGAATTTGTCAGCCAGGTTATGGATTGGCTCGTCGGATAATTCGGAAATATGAGCGAGACCATGGATATCACGATCAAGTCCGACCATAAGACCAAACGGTTCAATTTTGATGATTTTACCGGTAACTTTGGTGCCGATTTCGTATTTCTCTTTAACAGTTTTCCAAGGATCTTGGATAAGACGTTTGATAGAAAGATAGATCTTCGAGTGATCAAGCTGGATAATTTCAGCTTTTACTTTGTCTCCAACCTTAAGCACATCTTTGGGATGATCAATACGCTGCCAAGCGATTTCGGAAATGTGGACCAGACCTTCCAATCCTTCGCCAAATTTCACGAAAGCACCGAATGAGGTAAGTGCACTGATTTCGCCGGTAATCGCGTCACCGACTTTGTAAGATTCAAGCACGGCTTTCTGAGAATCTTCCCAAACAGCGCGTTCAGATACAATAAGTTTTTCTTCTTTTTCATCAACATCGATGATTTTTACTTCCATTTCAATGCCAGCCAGTTCACGCAGTTTCTCTAAAATGCGATTTTTGTCGCCACCGGAAACGCGTGGGTAATGGTCGGGAGACAGCTGCGACACTGGCATAAAGCCTGGGAGCGCTTCTACCATCATCATAAGACCACCTTTGTTGGCGTTCGTTACTTTGGCTTTCACAGTAACGCCTTCTTGCATCCATTTCTTCATGTTTCCCCAAGCGCGTTCGTAGCCAGCAATGCGGAAGGACAGCTCGATCTGACCATTTTCATTCTCAAGGTCAATAACGGTAGCGAGCACTGTTTCACCAACTTTTAGGTGGGCATATTCGCTTGATTCAAGGAAAAGCTCCTGGGCGCGGATAACACCAGTGGTTAAGCCTTTTACATCAATAAGCACTTCGCCTTTGGCGACGGATAAAATAACACATTCAACAGTTTCGCCAACTTTTGGCAAATCAACAAAATGCGTTTGGAGCAGCGTTTTAAAATCTTGGTTTTTGTTTGCGTCCGACATAAATAAAAAAATATGTCTTAACCTTTCTAGCTACAGCTAGAACAAGTGTCTTTCTCTAAAGCGGAAAGACTTGAAAAATTATATTGAGAGTAGTCTACTGTTTTAAACGAAATTTGTCAAATAATTCTCTCTGAAATGTCTCGTAAAATAAACACCTCAGAGAGAACCACCGGCCAGCCTCCCCCATGGAGCTGGCCGGTGTAATACATGGGAATGGTTGCCCCCCCTAGTGGGTGGGGGCTCCGGCAGACCCCGCCGCGGCGTCAGCGGCCTTCTCCAAGACCTTCTTGGCCACCTCCTTGACCGCCGCCTTGGCCTTCTCGACCTTGGTCGGCGGCTTCTTATCGTCCGCCACGGCCAGGGTCGGGGTGGCAGTGAAGAGGGCGAAGAGAAGGATCGCGATCGTGGGCAAACGCTTCTTGTTCATCATAATCATGTCCTCCTTCCAGGGACAGCGCCATAATAACAAGATACTTTATAAAAATCAATACTAAATTACCATTTTTTTATTTGTCATTGCGAGCGCAGCGAAGCAATCCCCCTTGATTCCAGAACCAATATCTCTGAAAAGCGTTAAACATGAGCTTATCTTAAATCCAAGGGATTGCCACGTCGTTCCTTCGTCACTCCTCGCAATGACAGCGCAGAAGTTCAATCCTAACAACTAAACACCTAAAAGCTAATAGCTCAAACCTTAATTCATAATTCGTTATTCATTATTCTCACCCAAAATATTGTATCTTATTTTCCCTTATGCTAGAATTAAAAGTGACTTTCTAACTAACTGACTACAAACCCTATGCACCTTTCCTGGCTCGGTCACACGGGCGTTAAACTGCAAACTAAAAATCTTGATGAAGACGTGGTTATTGTTATTGATCCCTACAAACCTGATGCAGGAGAATTCCCACGCTCACTTGCTGCGAACATTGCTCTGTATACACGCGGCGAAGAAG
>CAZQNF010000023.1:0-9697 GCA_964594675.1 uncultured Gammaproteobacteria bacterium
GCATATACCAGAGAATAAGTGCGTTCGTGGTATCAAATAAAAAAAGATTCTGAACTAGATAGGCTGTAAAAATTCCAAGCAATAAACTTTGAAAACCTTCCTTATGTTTATTATCCGGAGCACTCGTCAGGTTGTTTATAACAGCCCAACCGGCAATTACAAAAATGATAAGATAGTTTATAGCTCCAATTACCCCAGCTCCAACCGCTATTTCTAAAACAATATTGTGAGGCTTATCCCAGACCGTTTCTGCAAAAGTATAATTTAAAAATTTTGGGTTATAATTTTTATCAAAAACTATTTGATAGTTGCCCATCCCCCATCCCCAAGGACGAGCTTTTATTCCCTGCCAAGCAATTTCCCAAGCCATTAAACGAGTATCCACACTCCCCTGGCGCCAATTAGTGAAAAATTTCTGTATAGAATTTTTATGAGTAAACGTTAAAACACCTCCTATACTTGCTACCAAAATTACTAGCCCACCAAAACTCCAAATGATTTTTCTTTTCAACTCTTTTGACCCTCGTTGTAACAAAAAAATCACTGACACACAACACCCTGCGACCAAACCCACAAACGCCCCTCTCGTCCCCGTTAAAAAAATAACAGTTAATAAAAAAATACCATTACCTAAAAATAAATACCGTAATTTACTCTGAATTTTAGCCGCGGTGATAAAATTTATTCCAACCGAAAGAACCAAGTAGGCTGCTAAAAAAGCCGCATTACCTATAATACCAGCGGCTCTTTCACCTATATTACTTTGCCAACTAAGCGGCAACCATGCCTGAAAAATGGCACTTAGACCTACTAAAAACGCGACAATACTATTTACTACAAAAATTTTTCTATCATTATAGTGTAAGAAAAAATTTTTAACTAAAAAATAGAAAATTATGAAATGAACAAATGTAAAGACTCCATCGGCTCGCGACTGATTTCCCCACCATGAATTTAAAAAATTAACGCCCCACCAAGAACTTAAAACCAATAAAGCCGTAAAAAATAAAATACTTTTATCTAAAATATTTAAACTTTTATAGCTATTTTTTGCTGTAATATACAAAAAAGAGGTAAAAAATAAAATTTCAATTATAATTTGAAAAATTATAGTTTTTCCTAAACTCCAAGGGAACATTATAGAAGGTACGACAAGCAGGGGAAGGAAAAAAATACTATAAACCAAATAACAATTTATCTTATCAAAAAAGAAACGCATAATTTATGTTTATTGGGTAATTATAAACAAAAAAAACAAAAAAAACAACCCCCGGTTAAGGGGGTTGTTTTTGCCTATTAATAGGCTTCCGCAACTACTAACAATAAACTAGTTACTGTAAGTGAAGCTGCGATAGAGTAATGGAAGTTCACTCATCTTAGTACTGTTGGTTATACCATCAGACCAAAGAATGTCTCCGTTACCAACGCGGATATTGAAACTGCGAGTAACAGTATCACTAGCATTGGTTAAGTCAACAGTAACCAAGAAGGTTTTAGACTTACCAGCACCAATTGTGATATCTGAAAAATCGCCGTCTGCAAAGTTTGTATCTACAAAGGTTTGTCCTGTACCAGCATACGATGTGGTAGCAAGGAGACCTGTGTTATTACCAGCACTTGAAAGACTGTCTGCGTACACTTTAAGTGAACGAGCTGCAGTATTGGAAACTGTAGATGTGATGTCAAAGTTAATAGCTTTGATAACAGCATCGTAGTTACCAACGTTAGCAGAGTTTGTAATAACAAATTTAGCTACAGTTTCTTCAGCAGAACGACTAGGAGCAGTTGGGGTATCGGAAGCCCAAGCAACTGAAAGACGTGTGCGGTACAAAGTACTGGTTGCAGCTGCGGCCAATGGATTATTTGCACCAAGTCCTACTACATAGCTACCGTTTGTACTGGTAGTTACGGTTGGGGTAATAAGTGATCCAGATTGAAAGCCTTTAGCAACTACAGCAAGTTGAGATCCTGTAGAATATTTCAAGATACCGATGTTATTGGTTTGACCAGTAGTGGTAAATCCACCTGGATCATAACCAACGATGTCGGCTACTACAGCAACAGTCTTAGACAACCCTGCTGGAACAACTAAGTTAGTTAGGTTTTTTAGAGAAGCGTGAGCTAAAGTACCAGTTGAATTAGTATCAACGAAGTTAGCCGCACTACCATATACAGTAGATGGGTTATTTGCGTCAACTAAACGAATATTGGTTAAGGTCCCGGTAGCGCTTGTAGCACTAACGTTATTACTTAACACAAGATCCGTAATAACAACAGGTTCGTTGTTAGTAGCAGAGAATTTAAATATCGCCAAAGTTTGATCGGTAGAACCCATCAAATAATGGTTATCGGTAGGAGAGCTTGAATCAACAGCAACTGTTAAAGCTCCCGAAAGACCAATATAAACTTTCTGACCATCTAAGTTAAGACTTGAAACACCGGCTGAACCACTGGTAGTGACACCACTTGCATCAACTGAATCGAGCTCAAGGAGAGCTGCGTTTGTTGTGTAAGGAGCTTTAAGATCAGCAAAAACGTCAACAACGAACTGTTGACCATTTTTTACGAGAACAGATGGGGAGAAAGTGAATACAAAACTGTTTGCAGAGCTACAAGAGGTAGAAGGATTAGCATAAGGAGTTGCTAATAATGTTCCAGTTGCACTTCTCAATGTGAGATTCTGCATGTATACACCAACACAATCTGGGGAAGCCGCGTTATCCTTTAAGGTAAACGAGTTAAGAGTAACGTCTTCACCACCACCAGCGGCAATAGTGAAAGAAGATACTTTTGCTTGCTGAGCGTTAACAGAACCAGTTGGATTGGAAGATGTGCGATCACCAAAAGAAGTGTTCTTGGTTACAGTAACAGTTCCAGAACTAACAGAGAGTGAGTTAGCATTCTGGCTAATTGTACTAATTGACTGTAAAGAAGTGGTGCCCTGGGCATTACTTGAGCCAGCAGCTAAACCAACGGTTAAAGTGTGGCCAGAAATAACTGAGGAATCAGTAAGATCGGCTACAACTTTTAATTCAGAAGTAGTGCCAGCTTTAATGATAAAGCTGCTACCAAATGAACCCCAACCAGAGTAAGCAGTACCATTTGCAGTAGTGCTAGCAATAGTTGTACCTACTTGAGAACCGTTAACCAAAAGTTTAACGTTCTTTAAAGCAAGTGTAGTAGAAGCAGCGGTAGAAGATACACTAAGATTATTTACTTTAATATCTTCACCATTTGCTTTCCAAAGGAAAGTACCAACAGTTACATTGGTTGCTCCGTCAGCGATAGTACTACTTAAAGTAGTAGTAGCAACTGATTGAGTTAAGTTACCAGTATTAACAGTGTATTTAACTGAAGTACCAGTTCCTAAGATGCCATTTGTGTTTGGCTGAATGATACTAAAAGTATCAGTGCCATTTGGCATAAGCAAAGTGTTGTATGCTTTATCGTAAGCAACTACGTCATAGTTATTTTGTACAGTTACGCGGAAATCGCGGTTTGTACCTTTTATGATATCACATTTAAGACTAATGATTTTAGTTTGTCCAGATGTAAACAGAGCTGGATTGCTACTCATGTCAAAAGTGACTGTCTTGTCAGAAGACAAGCTTTTAGTAGAGGTAGAAGTAGAAGGATCAACTACTGCGATACCACCTACACTAAGATTACAATTACCAACATCCTCAGCATTAATAGAACCTACAAACGTGAAAGCAAGTTTGCGGAGTTCAATATCCTGAGAAGAGGATTGAGCTTGAAAACGAGCTACTTCAAAGTTAGTACTACCAGCATCAACAGTAGAGTTGGAAGTTGGGCTAAGAGCTTGAAGAGTGAATTTACCAAGATCTGTTACAGAAGCTACACGGAATTCGTTACCCATGAGTGGGAAACTTCCGGCAGAGTTTAAACTACCATTCTTGACAGTAACATCTTGTGGAGCTTTAAGGCTGAACACAAAAGTTTTACCAGAACTTACATTGCCTTTTACATCAAGCAAAAGAGTGAGTTCTTTACTGCCATCTTTTGGTATAGTGAAAAGACCAGAAGAATTGGTAAATTTCACCATTCCATTTGAAATACTTGGGTTACTGGCTACGCGAGTTGATCCATCATACAAATGCATGTTGGAAACATCGCTGTCAGAAGATACGCCCTGGCGAGCTACGTTAAGACCAGTTACAACTGCGTCAGAGCCAGAAGCAGTGAAGCGAAGTTTAAGAACTGGAGCCATAGTTTGAGCACCGTTAGTGGTGTCAGAAACTAAAGTAGTAGCAACTGGGTTAGCAGAAGCTAAAGAAACGGTTACAGTACTAGCACCAGTAGAACCCCCATTTGTGGAAGCGCCACCTGTGCCCTGAGTTACGTCAGTGAGCCACATTACTTCAGAAGTAACTTGTGATCCAACTGTGAAACCAGAAACAGCTGCGTCAGTTACGGTAGGTACTGTGCGGCCATTACCACCAACATTGTTAGCGGTCATACCGGCTGCAGTAACTTCCTGGAGCTGCATGGATTCATTTAAGTACCAAGTTTTACCAGCGTTCATGAAAACCATGCCTGGCTGAACTTTTCCACTAGAAATAGTGGTAGAGCTCATTTGGTAGTTGGTCCAGTTTACGTCTACTTCTTGTTTGACGTTCAAGTTTGAACCAAACATTGCAGTAGCAGCGTCGTTAGTGATAAGAGCAAGTTGTTGACCAGCTAACACGAGGTAAAGCTGATCAGAGTTTGGTCGTCTAACAACGGTTCCAGCTGGGTAACCAACACCAAAAGGATTACTACTTGGTGTGTGCAAAGAATCAAAACAAGATTGAGTGATACCAATAAATTGGTAGTTCTTGTTCCATTCTTTATATAAAGCGCCTCGTTCATAATAAACGATGTCGCCATTTTTGTTGATCGCGTAGATTGCCGGTCGACTTGTCGGAGAAACAACTTTTACGTTATCTCCAGGCATGAGAGTAGGACATCCAGCTGCAGTTTCTGCACTAGCTTGTTTAGCTAAAACAGGACCTACAGTAGATAAAACTACTGCCGACAAAACTACTGAATTTAAGATTTTTTTCAATGAGTTTTGCATAATTAATAAATATATTCTCTTCTTTACAACGTAAGATGTTTGGAAAAGATATTGAATCACTTAATGTGATTCTTACAAAAATCTAAGCAAATCCATATGGATTCTCGACTTTTAAGCTTAGAGAACTTTACGAAACCATTCCCCCCCCGATTTTTGTAGAAAAACTTTTTCTACAAAAAAGGAAAGAGAATGGAGTTACTTTTTTGTATTCACGAGTGTTGTAGTTACAACCGTAGTGGATACATTTTTGACAGTGGTTGAAACTGGTGACGTAGCGGTAGATAAACCGGATGAAGTAGAAGTGCTTAAAAGAAATGTACTTGTGGGCAAAGAAATAATATTTGAACTTGTAGTAGAGGTTGATATGGAATTAGTTGCCGCCATTGATTTCAGCAATATCGGGATAAGTAAGGTGGAACTTGATCCTTGAGTAGACGTGCTTACCGACACTGCGGATGATGAACTTTGAACGATTGGGATAAGCATTTGAGCTTGTTCTTGAGTTGAAATACTTAATTGTTCCACTTCTTTAGCGACTTCATGAGCGTCTTTTAGGGAACTAACCACTTGTGATAGATCACCTTGAGACACAAGATTCTGAGTAATTTGAGTGGACGAGGCTACTTCATTCACTTTTTGATCAGCGTTTACCAAAGCCTGGTTAGTGGTTTTTACTAAACTAGTGATTTGGTCAGTTAAATTTTTTGAACTGGTAGCAAATTCAGATAAATTTTTGATTTCACTATTTACTTGGGTCTGGACATTCGCGACTAAGGTATTTATACCATCAATGGCATCTTTAGAGGAGTTAATATCATTAACAGCCGCATTGAGATTATTCGTAACTAGGACATTTACCTGGTCTCGAGTAACACCCTCGTCACCATTCAAATGTTTAGCGACTACTACTTCGAGCGCCTTGAGAGCTGTATCTTTAGCCAGGTTATTTGTCTCAGCAATTTGATTAGAAAGATCAGTATTGGTAGACGAACTCACTTCATTACTATTTACTTGGTTTAAAACATCTTTTAACTGAACGCTCGTATTATCAAGAGCTTTACCTGCAGCAACGGCCTCTTGCCCACCACCAGGCTGACCTTGTATCTTATCAAGATTTTGTCGTACCCGAGAAAGTTCGGTGCTTAAATCTGTTACCGACTGACTTACCACATCTTTTTTAACCGATTGATCGGAGGCAATTTTTTGGATCTCTTTTAAACGTCGGTTAGCAAATTCGGTGTGGAGTTTTATTTCTTCTTTAGGACCACCAACCAGCTGAGTAATTTCAGCTTGTGTTTTTTCTGCTGCCCGTTTGACTGGATAAAATACTAAATCTCCTGGCACTGCATCAAGAGCAGCTGCCGCAAAAGCATTCCAAGTACCACTGACCACTACCGCAACCAAAACAAGTGCGGCAACTGGACGAAGCGATGCATAATGAGAGATAACAAAAGAAAAGCTACGAGCAAATTTTTGCCAAAACGGGAGATGGTTTTTTACAGAGATAGTATTCTTAATCTGAGAGAGAAGCGTGGCACGATTGCCTGCCACCCATTCAGGCCGAGGATTAATACCACCACCGTGTCTGAGATTTTTAAGTTGTTTAACTATATCTTTTGACATACTATTTTGGTAATGATGCCGCCAAGAGAGATTTTAGTTTGGCTATAGCACGGTGTAAAGTTACCCGAACCGTTACCATACTTTTACCAGTAATTTGACCGATCTCTTGAAGACTCAACTGTTCTATAAAACGCAGAGTTACTATTTCTTGATATTCTTGTTTTAATTTTTTAATACTTTCCAGTAGTTCGCGATTATCTATTTCATCACTCATTTTCTTACTCCATTCGCCGTGATCCCCTATTTCCATTTCTTCCGTAAGAAGAAACTCTGGGTTTCGAGCTTTAGATCGGTAAAGATCGATAATGCTATTGCGAGCGATTTGGTAGAGCAGCCCCCGAAAGCTTTGTACACTTTTTTTGTTCTGGAGATAATTCCAAGCCTTGAGGAATACTTCACTTACGATATCCTCAGCCTCTTCCCGAGTACCTACTTTAAAATAGACAAAACGGTAGATTTGGCTGACATATTTATCGTAAAGCTTGGCAAAAGCCTCGGTATCGCTATTTAGCTCTACCCGATACAAAAGAAGTTTTTCAGAGAACACTGACATTATAGTAGACGTAAGAATTTAAAAAGTGTTACACTTGTCCTAATTTGTTCTTTAAAACCGATACGTACATTTCAACATTGGAAGTCATTTTAACAAAAAAACCCTGATTGGTCAAAGGTAAAACTCCTCACAAAACCTTAACAACTTGACAAAAAGAGCTAAAAATTATACTATAATCAGCTTAACTAGATTTATGTTTAAAACCATTCATCACGTTCTTCATCGCCATTATCATGCCAAATACCACGGAGTCTACCGCCATGCCAAAAAATTATTTGTTTTTGACCTGGGCCTATTAGCTCTGTCTTTCGTATTTTTAATTGCTGGCTTATTTTTCTTCTTTTGGAAACCAAACCTTGAACAAATGATTGACCTATCACTTTCCATCGGAAATAGTCGAGTAAAGAGTGGGGACAAAGTAGAACTGAGCATTCGATATACCAACCATAGCAAAGAACGGCTAGAAAATACAACCCTGGCCCTCAAACTCCCTCCGGGCTTTGTACCAGAATTCAAAGATTTACCAGAAACTTTTCAAAAAAATTCTACTTTTCAAATCAGCAGTTTAGAACCAGGTGCTAGTGGACAGATTAAAGTAAGTGGAAGACTCTGGGGCGAACTTAACCAACCAGAAAAAATCCTGGGAGTACTTTCCTACCACCCCGCCAGTAAACCAACTGAAACCGAACAAAAACTTACTCCACTTATTATAAACTTACCTGAAAGCATTTTAAAAACTTCTTTAGTGGTAGCAACTACAACTTTCCCTAACCAAAAACTTCCTTTTATCTATACTATTACCAATACTGGAAGTGTAGATGTAGAAGGGCTTAACATTGAAGCTAACTCTACGGGAAAAGTTGCTTTAACCACCCCCTCAACTTCTCTTCTATTAAACGCTGGAGAAACTAAAACTCTCAATGGGACGGTAACGACACTAAGTAGTTCCTCAACTTCTTTAAACTTATTGGCTCAGGTACAAATTGGCAACCTTTCCCTTAAGCAGAGCACTATTAATCAACCTATTATAGTACTCCTTCCAAAAATCACCAGCTCCCTTAAAACTACCAAAAGTACTGAATATATTGAAGCTGGCCAAACATTACCCGTTAATTTGGTCTTAAAAAATGATTCTAATCTCAATCTTAAAAACATCCGGATTACTCTTGTTAATAAACTTGGTTTAATCAATTTAACCGCTACTGCCAAAGAAAATAATCTTAAGATAGAAAATAATAGCTTAGTACTTGATAAAACCAATCGTACCTTTTTAGTATCCAGTAAACCTGGTAGCGCAGAAAACACGGCACCCCTTAACTTGATTCTCATACCAACTTTTGGCCAAAAAATTGCCGAGGATGCTAAAACCTTTATACTCGAATCGCTTATAACTTCTGAGGTAGACGGTGTAAGCGGCCAAACCTACAGCCAAACTGGCGACACCCTTTCATTACCACTTGCTACCGAGCTGAGTCTGAGTAGTCAGGTTCGCTACTACACTCCAGAAGGCGACCAACTGGGACGCGGACCAATTCCTCCAAAAGTTGGCGAAGCTACCAAATATTGGGTTTTTGCCCGAATGTTCAATACTATTAATTCGGTAAACAACATTCATTTTGAAGCGAATTTGGCGCCCAACACAACTTTTACCGGCAAACAGAGCGTTACTATCGGTCCATCACTGCGCCAAGTGGGCAATAAAGTAATTTGGGATTATGCTGAATTACCAGCCTTTAGTGAAACAGGACTATTTTTTGAAGTGTCGGCATTACCCGGCAGTAGTGACGTAGGCAAGTCTCTCTCACTTATACAAAGCATTGTGGTAACAGCGACTGACCCAAGTGTTAATAAAGCCCTGAGTGCAAAACAAGGGCTTCTCGACAACAAGCTCCGCAGTAATGATGAAGGGTCAAAACTGGGGAATAAAGTACGACCTTAAATAAAAATTTAAAAGACCTCCCAATTCATCCTGGAGGTCTTTTAATGAATATTATTTAAATCCACTTAAATTATTTGCCCCATAACCTCTCCTTTTCCCAAGAAACTAGACACAGAGCATTTTAATTCTCTGAGAGACAAACGCATAAAATTTTTAAAACTTAATCCTTCCCAGCATATATTAATCGCTATACTGAATATCCACACCCCTCAGGAGATGTATTAAACTTATACATGGAAAGATATGGACTTTGAACAAAAAAGGATTGGCAAATACGTCTTTTCAAATAAAAAAGATGAACCTGTAAGCCAGTCTACCTATTGCAAAAAATTACTTTGGCTTTCCATCCATACCAACGCCAAAAAGGTTACCTGGCACTTGCTAAGGCATACCTTCGCCTCTCACCTTGCCAATAGCAATGTTACCATCCAAACGATCCAAACACTGCTTGGACACGCTGACCTTAAGACAACCATGCGGTATGCGCATATTGCCCCTCAAA
>CAZQNF010000024.1:0-7051 GCA_964594675.1 uncultured Gammaproteobacteria bacterium
GGTGGAGTTTTGGCAAAAATACGCAGAATAACAAAAGGAATGATGTGTATAAGAATTTTAGCCGCAATCGCCCCTCCAAGATTAAAAAAATAAATAAGAACGAAAGTTAAAACAATTTGGGAGCTGTATATAAATATATTATAAATATAAATTTTTTTTATAGAACGGTGCGCTTCGAGAGTCGCGTATGGTAAAGTGAGGGCTGCTCCCAGCAAAGAAAGAGCGTACCACTGCGAAAGTACGATAGAATTTTGGTATTGAGGAAAAACAAAATGGTAAATAGAGGGGGCGGTATATATATATCCAAGCATAATAATACCAATAAAAATTGCAAATAAAGCAGTTTTTTTCCAAAGTGTTTGGTGTATTTCCTCCCACGTTTTGTGAACGAATTTTGGTACGGCGAGAGAGTATATATTTCCTAAAACACCTTTGATTTGTTCAACTGGAGAAAGGGCTAAATAATAAACAGCGGCTGTAGCAGCACCAAAGTAATGAAAAATTAAAAGTCCGTCAATATAACCAGCCAGAGTTTTCAAAAATTGAATGACACTCGCATGTTTACCGTATTCAAGTACCTGCGGATCAGTTTTTTGGTTGGGTGGAAATTTTTTTAAGCTCAGAAAAAAAAGTACAATATCAGTAAGGCTAAAAATAATAAGATAGCTGGCCAGGAGTATAAATAAGTTTTTGCTTAGCAAAATAGTGGCTATAAGTATTATGTTAATGGCGAGATCATTAAAAAATGAGTATAAAGTGTAAGCTTTAAAGAGTTTTTTTCCTCGTAAATATGTCTCATATATTCCAAAAGAGTCTAAAAATGGAATAAAAATACTAGCCATAAAAAAACTTATAGCCAGCGTGTTATTTCCAGAAATTTTATAATAAAAAGCAATGCCTAAACTAATAATACTTCCCAAGACACCCCAGCTGATTCTTTTTTTGACTATATCTGGGAGACCACCCTCAAAACCATGAGAAATCGATTGAAAAACGGCTACCTTCATGCCGCCAAGGCTGGTAACAGAAAGAATAGCCAGTATGCCAATTATATATTTATAAGTACCGTAGGTTTCTTTGGGAAAAAGGTTTGCAAATACATAAGCTGCGCCAAATGATAAGAAAAATGACAAAATATTGCGTAGACTTAACCAAAAACCACCTCGTATTAAGTATGCGAGATCGATTTTGGTGTATCGTTGAACGTGGTAAATAAGTTGGTCGGTCTTTTCTCTTAGGACTTTATGCATAGTATTTTGATGGAAAAACTGTCATTAAAGTATCATTTTTACGCACTAATATCAACTTTATAGAAGTTAAGCGGCCTCTATTTTAGAGTTTATGATTTTAATGAATATAAGTTTTGCCGAAAGACCTTTTTTTATTAAAAAAGGTATGATAGAGTATATCTTAAATCCATTATGGTACTTTAAAATTCTTTTACTCAAGATAATTAATTGATTTGTATTTAGCAAGTGTATGAAAATTCTCTACATTGGTGGTGGGTTCGTCGGAGCATGCAGTGCAGCGGTATCGGCTGATTCTGGTCACGAAACGTTGGTTTATGATATTGATGAGCAAAAAGTGGCGAAGTTAAATAGTGCAGATCCCCATCTCATAACCTCCTGCCTTCATGAAGAAGGGTTGGCAGATCTTATTATTCGCGGCAAAAAACGTCTTACTTTTACCACCAATTTAGAATTGGTAAAAGAGTTTGCTCTCGAAGTTGACGCGGTATTTATGTGTGTTCCAACGCCAGAAAAGATGGGTAGCCTCGGCGAAACGGATCTTACCTACTACGAAAAAGCCGCGGCGCTGATCGCGCCCATTTTAGCGGAAGGTCAGGCAAAGAGGGAAGTCGCCAAAAGAATTTTAATAGTCAACAAAAGTACGGTGCCGGTAAAAATGATTGATTACACCAAAGAATTATTCGCCAAACATGGTTTAAATAATTTTGGCATCGTCTCTAACCCGGAATTTCTGATTGAAGGTAAAGCCGTGGAAGGTTCAATTCGTCCGGATCGGGTAGTAGTGGGGGCGGAGTGTGAAGAAGATTTTAAAGTTATGCGCCAAGTTTATCAGCGTTTTTACGATTCTATTAATGTAAAATATATTGAAGTAAATCCATATGAAGCTTCGGCCGCTAAACTCCTGGCAAATTTTCTTTTGTTTAGCCGAATTGTAATGGCTTACGACATAGTGGGGCGAGCTGCGGAAATTTTTCCAGGTCTAAACTACGAAAAAATACGCCATATTTTAGTTACAGAACCGCGTATTGGCAGTTGGGGTTTTTACAATAGTCTGTATTCGGGTGGTAGTTGTTTTACCAAAGACGCTGCTTCGCTTGCGCATCAAATGGAAGAAATGGGTGCTAACGCCAGCATTGTGCGCGACATAATTGACGCTAATCTGCTCCAGCTCAATCGTTTTTTTAGTCGAGCCGCTGAAGCTGGATTTGATTGGAAAGGTAAGACGGTAGCAGTGCTTGGGCTGGCATTTAAACAAAATACCAATGATATTCGTAATTCTGGAGCTATCATGATGGTAGAAAAACTACTTGATGCTGGAGTCAAGCAGATTCAAGTATATGATCCGGTAGCTATACCTGAAGCCAAGAAATACTTTTCAATAGAAAAAAATCCACTGAACGAAAAAATTGTTTATGCCGCCGCTGAAGCCGAAGCACTGAAAGGGACGGAAGCTCTCATTATTTGTACTGATTGGCAACAGTTTAAATCGCTGTCGACCCTTATTCACAACAGTTTGAAAGTGCCATATCTTATTATGGATGGCCGGCGTATGCTGGTAACCGGCTTTGAAGATTTAAAAAATGCTGGGTTTACGGTCATTTCCGTCGGATCGCCAACATTGAACTAGTATATTCGGTTTGTATGATTCATTTTTCGTCTTTGGAAAATCGTCACGAAAAAATTGCCGTGGTGGGTCTTGGATATGTCGGTTTGCCGCTCGCGGTCGCTTTATCAAAGTACTTTCAAGTTGTGGGTTTTGATGTAAACCAAGAAAGAATCGGCGCTCTGCAATCAGCTATCGACAAAACCGGCGAAGTTTCAGAAAATGAACTTAAAGCCACCTCACTGACCTATGCGTCTGACCCAGTCTGTCTGAAGAATTGTAAATTTCTTATTGTCGCTGTGCCAACACCGGTGCGCAAAGGGAATATTCCAGATTTAGGATTGGTAGAACGAGCCAGCGCCATGATTGGTCAAAATTTGGGTGAAGGCAGTATTATCGTCTACGAATCAACTGTTTATCCGGGGGTAACCGAAGATGTTTGTTTACCGATTATAGAAAAAAATTCGGGTTTGAAAGCTGGGGTGGGGTTCAAACTCGGTTATTCACCGGAACGCATTAACCCGGGCGACAAGGAACATACGATTCATACGGTTACCAAGATTGTCTCGGGCATGGACGCCGAAACCCTGGAGGTGGTAAGCAAAGTCTATGGTAAAATCACAAAAGTGTATGAAGCTTCCAGTATAAAAGTGGCTGAAGCGGCCAAGGTTATAGAGAATACCCAGCGCGACGTAAATATTGCGCTTATGAATGAACTGGCTGTCATATTCTCCAAAATGCATATTAGCACCTACGAAGTGCTCAAGGCCGCCAGCACTAAGTGGAATTTTTTACCATTTACCCCGGGGTTGGTGGGCGGGCACTGTATTGGTGTTGACCCGTACTATTTAACGTATAAAGCGGAAACCTTGGGTTACCACCCGGAAGTTATTCTCTCGGGCCGAAAAATTAACGATGGCATGGGCACATGGATTGTAAGCGAGGTCTTTAAAAAAATGATCCAGGTGGGTAAAAATTTAAAGGAAGCCAAAATTTTACTGATCGGCATGACGTTTAAAGAAAATGTGCCCGATGTGCGAAATGCGCGTAGCTTTGATATCTATAAAGAAATTCTAAGTTATGGGATTACGCCTATAGTCTACGACCCGATCGCTGATGGGAAATACGTAAAACACGAATATAATATTGATCTTATAACCAAGGAAAGCTTAGGTAGCTATGACGCAGTATTTGTAGCAGTTTCTCACGCGGAAATTAAAAATATGGCTCTTAGTGAATGGCAAAAGATGCTCAAACCTAATGCCTTTGTCGCGGATATTAAAAATATTCTAAAAAAAGATGACATAGAAAAGCAAGGTTGGGTTTATTGGACGCTGTAAATTATAAATTATGAAAACTATTCATCGTGATATTGTAGGATTGCTTATTTATTCTCTTGATGGAAAATTACTGTTGGGAAAGAAAGATCCTAAAAGAAAAGGGGTGTACAATCCGGAGTGTTGGCATATTATTGGAGGTGGTACCGAGGAAGGAGAAACTCAAAGAATGGCTTTGGTTCGTGAAGTGAAAGAAGAAGTTGGTCTTACGTTAGGGGTTGAACAAGAATTTGTGTTGTTAGACGATGAAGGAACCGGAAAATCAGAACGACTTTGGCAAGGAGAAATGGTTGAATGTATAATGAAATTTTCTGTTTATAAAACTACGATTAATAAGTTAGCAGATGAAATAAGAATTAAGCTCGATGTTGAACTCGTTGATTATGGATGGTTTTGTGAAAATGAATTACAATATATTACGTTAACGCCTCCCACTGTAGAATTATTTAGACGCTTGCATCTATTACCTACGGAAATAAGGGAGGGGAAAGAATAATTTTATGTCACACTATCTTGTAACTGGCGGAGCGGGTTTTATCGGCACGAATCTTGTAAAGCAGCTTTTAGCCGAAGGGCACCAGGTACGCGTTATCGATAATTACGCGGGCGGGAAAAAACCAGAACGCTTTCAGGCTGGAGCGGAGTATGTCGAAGGCGATATCCGTTCCAAAGCCGATCTTGATAAAGTCTGTGCTGGAATTGATGGGATTTTTCATTTGGCTGCTTTGCCACGCGTCATTTTTTCTATAGAAAATCCGGTGGAAACGCATGATGTAAACGTAAATGGCACTTTGAATGTTTTGCTCGCCGCGAAAGATCACAATATTAAACGCGTGGTTTTTGCCACATCATCTTCAGCCTACGGCGACCAGGAAGTTTTTCCACTCAAGGAAGATGGGGTAATTAAAAAACCTTTGAGTCACTATGCTTTGCACAAACTCATTGGGGAAGAATACTGCCGATTATTTAGTAGTTTATATGGACTTGAAACTGTATCACTATGTTTTTTTAACGTCTATGGACCATATTTTGATCCGGAAGGCGCTTATGCTCTTGTTATTGGCAGATTTTTAAAACTGCGCAAAGATAATTTACCTATGACTATTCGTGGGGACGGCGAAATGTACCGCGATTATACGCATGTGTTCGATATCGTGCGCGCCAATATTCTCGCTATGACCAAAGATACGGTAGGAAAGGGAGAAGTTATTAATGTAGGTAATGGTCATCCACATTCAGTAAACGAGCTGGTAAAGATGATTGGTGGCGAGTATGTTTTTGTGCCAACACTACCTGGCGAAGCCAAATTTACGCATGCGGATAATACGAAAGCGAGAGAGCTGCTGGGGTGGCAGCCGACGATTGCATTGGAAGATGGAGTGAGACAGCTTAAAAAAGAGTATGGTGTAGAATAATTTTGGTAGAAAAAATAAGCTACCTTTTTAAAAAAGGTAGCTATAAAATTAATAGAGCACTCATTTGCTTGTCGAGAGAAATTGTTTTATTTTTTTCTTCTCTCTTTTTCCTCTCTTTCCTTTTTATTGTGTTCAGCTATTTTTCCCGCTAGCCATACGGCGTTAGCACCCATTGCCTGTTGATCAAAGATCAAATCTTGGCTCAAAACTGGTCGAATAGTGACCAGTAGAGGGTCTGACTCAGCAGCTTGTTCTTGAGGAGTGGTTGCTTCTTGGGGTATAAAAGGTTGTCTTTCCATATATAATTGAATAATATATTTATATAAAAAATAAAAAACCGCTCGGAAAAAACGGTTTTTTGAAATTTATGCGCTGACCACGTTCGCGTATTTGGCAGATTTGAGGGTGCCATCAAAACGTAGTCGTTTGCGGTTGGTGAATTTTACTTTGCCGTCAGCGAGTGAGAGTAAAGTATCATCACTGGCACGTTTCACGTTTTTACCAGGATGAATTTTGGTACCGCGCTGGCGGACAATTATCATGCCTTTTTTAATAACTTGGCCATCATGGATCTTGATGCCAAGGCGTTGAGCTTGGGAATCGCGACCCAGTTGTGTAGAACCACCGGCTTTCTTATGAGACATATGCGTGTCTAAAAATCAGAAAATTTAAAGTAATATGTAGGTCAAGTATACGATAAATAATAAATATTGTCAATAGAGCCAAGTTTTGCTACTATTAACCTATTGAGAGATTTAAGAATGTTGTACTATGTTGTTTAATTTTAAAATTTTTTTAAAGAATCGCTTGATTTTAAGCGTTTTTTTTATCTCTCTTGTGTTAGTAATGGCGAGTATTGCTGATATTTTTTTCCTTATGAAAGCGCAAAGTCCGGTTTTTTTGCATTATGATGTCGTAATGGGGGTAAATTTGCAGGGGGAATGGTGGGAAATGTACTATATTCCGCTCGGGGGAATAATTATAATGGCCGTAAATGTGGCGCTTGCTCTTATTGTTTACCCAAAAAACAAACTTCTCAGCACAGCTATTATGTGTATAACCCCAATTTTAGAGCTGATTTTGCTTATTTCGACCGTACTTATCGTTAGGTTAAATATTTAACGTATGGAGAGAAAAAGATTAACCGGACGTTTTGATAAACAGTTTTTAATCGGCGGAATAATTTTGGCGTTTTTTGGACTTATTTCTCTGTCGTCAGCGAGTGTTGGAATTGGTTACGCCAAATATCAGGATGTTTATTTTTTTGTAAAGCGCCAGCTTTTGTACGGGTACGTGCCGGGTATTATTCTTTTTTTTATTTGTTCGCGTCTCGATTATCGGATTTGGCAAAAATTAAGCTGGCCGCTCTACGGATTTTCTTTACTCCTGCTCGCTCTCATCTTTGTTCCAGGGATTGGCGCCACGATTAACGGTTCGCGCAGTTGG
>CAZQNF010000024.1:7061-9576 GCA_964594675.1 uncultured Gammaproteobacteria bacterium
CTGAGCTTCTAAAACTGAGTATTATTATAACGTTAAGTTATCTTTTGGCTGGAAATAAGCAAAAGTGGGATGATTGGAAAAATACCCTTTTGCCAATTTTAGCCGTTATTTTTCCGGGAGTTCTCTTGGTTTTAATGCAGCCGGATATTGGTACGCTTTCTATTATTAGCGTCATTATTTTTGTGATGCTGTATGTCGCGAAAGTTCCGGGGAAATATTTGTTGGTCTTGGTTATGATGGGAATAGTCGCGTTTGGTAGTGTGCTTATTTTGTCGCCGCGGCGGGCTGGACGCTTAACTACATTTTTACATCCGGAGCTGGATGCGCGCGGCGTGGGCTACCAGATTAACCAGGCGTTTTTGGCAGTTGGTACGGGGGGCTGGTGGGGGCTCGGACTTGGGCACTCACGACAAAAATTTCAGTACTTGCCAGAAGTAAACGCTGATTCCATTTTTGCGATTATTGCCGAAGAAAATGGTTTTTTGATTTCAATGGCAATTATTGCTCTCATTTTTTTTATCGGCTCGCGAGGCTTTAAAATCGCGAATACTGCTGAGGATGATTTTGGTAAGTATATAGTCACCGGAATCATGGTCTGGTTCTTGTGGCAATCGTCTTTAAACATCGGTGCCATGGTCGGGGCCCTCCCCTTAACTGGTGTGCCTCTCCCACTGGTGAGTCACGGTGGAACGGCGATTGTGACTATGGTAACAGCGCTCGCCATTGTTCTAAATATTAGTAAAACCAGTAAAATTAGCTAAATATATGAAATTACTTATTACCGGTGGGGCCGGGTTTATCGGGGCCAACTTTATCCATTATATCTTTAAAAAATATCCAAGTTACTCGGTTATTAATTTTGATGCTTTAACCTACGCTGGTAATTTGGAAAATTTGGCTGGTGTTGAGAAAAATCCTAACTATCGTTTTGTTAAAGGTGATATCACGGATCGCGAAATGGTCGGCGACTTAGTAAAAGGAGTGGATGCGATTGTGCATTTTGCGGCTGAGAGCCATGTCGACCGCTCCATTCTTGATCCAAGTAGTTTTATAAAAACGAATGTATTGGGAACGCAAGTGTTGCTTGACGCAGCACGACAATATAACGCTCGGTTTCACCATGTTTCTACGGACGAAGTATTTGGTGCACTGTCAGCAACCGATGCAGCGTTCAGCGAAAAAACTCCGTATGATCCGCGCAGTCCGTATTCAGCGTCGAAAGCTGCTTCCGATCATTTGGTGCGTGCGTACTTTCATACCTATGGTTTACCGATTACTATATCTAATTGTTCCAATAATTACGGTCCATACCAATTTCCGGAGAAACTTATTCCGCTCGCAATTACCAATATTTTAGCTGGCAAGAAAATTCCAGTGTACGGCGACGGCCTGCAGATCCGCGACTGGATTCATGTGGAAGATCACAATCGGGGAGTGGATGCAATTTTGCACCAAGGTAAGATGGGGGAATCATATTGCCTGGGGGGAAACAGCGAACTTACGAATATTATACTCGTTCGGAAACTCTTAGAAATTCTGGGTAAAGATGAGAGTTCAATTGAATTTGTAAAAGATCGTCCTGGGCACGACCGACGTTACGCCATTAATTTTACCAAAGCTCGGACAGAACTTGGTTGGATGCCAGAGATAGATTTTGAAACTGGCTTACGCCAGACAGTCGAGTGGTACAAAAATAATTTGGATTGGGTAAAAAGATGCAAAAGCGGAGCGTACCAAACGTACTATGAGAAACAATACGGTAAGTAATTTTTATAAAATATGATTTTACAAGTTGGTGTCAAAGCTTTTCTTCGCGGTAAAGATAATAAATATCTACTCGTACGTCGCTCGGCGCAGAAATATGGTAAAACCAAAGGTTCGTGGGATATAGTAGGCGGCAGAATTGAACCAGGTACGCAGTTGCTCGAAAATTTAAAACGAGAAGTTGCTGAAGAATGTGGTTTAACAATTATTTCTGAACCCAAGCTTATCGCGGCTCAGGATATTTTCCCAGCCGATGATCGTCATGTGGTGCGTATTTCCTATGGTGCAGATGTAGAAGGAGAGGTGATTCTTGATACTGCTGAAAATACAGAGTACCTCTGGCTCAGTTTTGCAGAAATGAAAATGCAAAGTGATCTTGATAAGTATGTTCAAGAAATACTTGATAAAAAACTTATTTTTTAGAAAATTTACGGTATGAAAATTCTTATTTTAGGCAAAGGCTACGTCGGCAGTCGGTGCGCCGAGGTGTGGGGCAGCGAGGCAATTACCGCTGATCGACGCATTACGTCCGTAGATGATGTATTGAGTTTGATTGACGAGTATAAACCCGATGCTATTCTCAACGCCGCGGGGGTGCGTGGTAAGCCAAATGTGGATTGGTGTGAAACTCACCAAATGGAAACGATCGTTGGAAATACCAAACTCCCGATTATAATCGCTGAAGCCTGCCAAACGAGAAATATCTATTTATTGCACATTGGTTCTGGTTGTGTTTTTTACGGCGCGTCAC
>CAZQNF010000025.1:0-9574 GCA_964594675.1 uncultured Gammaproteobacteria bacterium
CCCAAAAGGAAGGCGAAGATTTTTTGGCCAAAAAACTGCTGGAGTCAATTCAAACTCCAAATGCTATTGTGACGGGGTTGCGTCAATTAGCGCAGATAAGTTTTTTTCGTAAAAACGCAAATTTTATTCTGTTAAGTATTGAATCAGAGGCGAATCTTCGTTTTGCCCGCGCTCAAAGCAGAAATAAATTGGGCGAAGCGACGAATTTAGAGGATTTTGTACGTAATGAAGAATTGGAAAATAGTGGACATCATGTTCAGCGTTTGTTCGAATGTATGAAATTAGCTGATTATATTATAAAAAACGATGGGACGCATGAAGATTTTATCAAGAGCCTTGATGAATTTATGAAAAGTTTAAAAATATTTGCACAATAAATCTAGGTAATTTATTGCAAATTTTTAATTTAAAAGATCCTTTTAGGCTTATTAAGGAGGTTAATATAATAAACGACCTAAAAAATCCTACTCCCACTAACTCCTACCAAGATCATTATTCCAATCATAATCCAGAAATAAACAATCGGTTTCCAGGCGTCTTTGGTTAATTCTGATGGGATTTGGCGTTTTAAACCATACCAAGAAATCAGGCGCAGAATTGGGAAAAGTAATGAAAAAGCGAAAAGTAAATGTCCAAATAGGTAGGCATAGGTGTATTCGCAGCCTTGAGTGGCGGGATTATGGTTGTAAACCCAAAAGACCATTCCGGAAAAAATAACGCTCGCCGCATCAATAAAAATATAACTGGGGTGGGTAGAAGCAAAAGTGTATTCAATTTTTTTCAGAAAAGGATCGGTAATTATCCAGTTGCCAGCGCGAATAATTCCCTGAAAACCATCTTTATCAAAATGTGGACGAAGAATGTCGTTCATCATATGATACATCCCGAGAGCGCTTATAATTATAAAAGCGAGTAAAAACCAATTTATGTTTATTTCCGACGGACAGCCAAACGGGCCAAAAATTTTAATAATATAAGTAAGTGCCGAGGCAAAACACACGGCAGTCAAAAGCTCGAAAAAAACTATCCGAACAACGCTGCCCACCCGGAGAAAAGAATTCATAGAAGTTATAAAGTCATAACGCCAATATAACATGTTTCTACATGTGATAACAAATTATTTAGTGATTCGTCAGTTAAAATTGTACACAAAAAAACGGCTGTTTAAGCCGTTTTTTAACTATTCTATTTGTTTTACTGCATTTTTTCAATTAGTTTGAGGAGCGAATTGTCACGTACGATACGGGCAATTATATTGTTTGTTCCGGTTACTCTTGCGCCGATAATACGAACTTTGTGTCCAACTTTAACATCGGCTAAAATGGCTGTTCCATCATTCTTGCGAGTAAACTTGGCTTTGCTTACATCAACAGAAAAAGTGGTGGTAGCGTTGTTTTTATCAATTTTAGTAATGGTAAGCATATTGCCATTGATAGCGCTGACCGTTCCCATAACATCAACTGAGTGTATTTTTACGGTGACAGTTTTAGCGGTTACATTACTATTTGTTCTGTCCCAAACTCCAGATACGTGAACCGTAGTGCTTGGGGTAAGATCAGCGAGGGTAATAGATACGCCTTGTTTTTTTAAGACTGTAGAGCTGGTTACGTTAATGGTCTGAGCACTACGACCTTTAGTCTGGAGCATAAAACTACTTGAACTTACTGATGTTATGGTTCCTTCAAAAGTACCATTATGCGCTTGCAGGGATTCGTCGCGAATAAGAGTAGCTTTAATATTGGTACTGCTGGCAGCTAAAGTTCCAAAAATAGTAAGTGTATCTCCGGTTTGAATTTCGTTTATATTCATGTTGGCACCAAAGCGACGGACTAGTTTAGCGCTACTTGCATCAACATTGTAGGTGGTAGAACTGCTCAGTACGCTGAGCGCTGAACCTTGGATCTGGGTTACTGTGCCAGTCCATTTTTTTTCGATTGGTTTTTTTAATTCGTGAATTATGGCTTTGGCAGAAACTTTGGCATGAGCAGCCTCACTTGCATCCGATTTGGCAAATGTAAAAGCTGTGGGTAATAAAACGAGTAAGCTGGCTAAACCAAGAATTTTAGCAGTATTTTTCATATGGTTAAAATTGTTAATGGTTAAAATTGTTAATGGTTAAAATTGTTAAAGGTTAAATCTTGTGAATTTTAAAAGTATAGTCGACCTTTGTTTATATGTACACGCCGGAGGCCTAAAAAGTTACACAATCTTATAAAATAGATTTTTGGGCTAAGACTTTGCAAATTATGGGAGCTGTGCTAAGGTGTTTTTATGAATTCACCACATTTTACCTATCAATTTTATAATACCACGACTCTTGCCTGGGAAGGAATGTACCAGGCGATTTTGGCGGCCAAAAAATCAATTTTTTGGGAAGTGTATATATTTGTGGATGATAAAGCTGGGGCCAGATTTATTGATGCCCTGTGCGAAAAAGCGAAAGTTGGAGTAGAAGTGAAAATTGTCATCGATTCGATTGGTTCGTTTTCTCTCAGTAAAAACGCGGAAGCTCGGCTCGTGGCGGCGGGAATAAAGGTGAAACACTATAACCCGTTGTTACTTAGTTTTAATTTTGGCAACTGGATGAAACGGATTTGGATGAGGAATCATCGCAAAATTCTGATTATTGATGAGGAAGTTGCTTTTTTAGGCGGAGTAAATGTTGATGTATCTTCGGCGAGTTGGGATGATTTGCATGTACGGTTGACCGGAAAAGTAGTTCGTTTGCTATTGAAAGGTTTTGCGCGTTCGTATGTACGAGCTGGTGGCGCCAAAAAAGAAGTTCGCGCGCTTTTACATCCCAAACTTACCTTTGAGCTTAATGAATGGAAAGAAAAAATTCGTTTTATTTTGCATTCGCCATATAAACGTCGTAAAGCTGCTTTGAGTGATTTGTATGGGCGAGCCATTTCGGCGGCCAAGCAAAGTGTTACGCTTCTCACTCCGTATTATGCGCCTGATAAAAAGTTGCTTGCGCTGATTCGAGCAGCCAAAGCAAGGGGGGTAGAGATTAATATCCTTATTCCAGGCAAGTCTGACCATTGGTTTATGCAGTATATGGCTGAAGCTTATCTTGATATTACGGAACGCGCCGGAGCAGTGGTTTACTTTCTTAAAAAAATGAATCACGGCAAGGCTTTGAGTATTGACGACACCATGGCAATGGTCGGAAGTGTGAATCTTATTCCAAGCAGTTTTTTTAATAATGAAGAATCAGGGGTTTATTTTCAAAATACCTCAATGATTCAGGATTTAAATCATATTTTGGATGATTGGAAAAAAGATGCGACACCCTGGTCGGTAGTGCGTATGAAAAGTAAAACTTGGTACCGCCGAATTCTCACTCGTATTGTTATGATGTTTCATAATTATGTCTGATCCGAAAAATATTTTTCAGGTACCCTTGCCCGAGCGGATGCGACCAAGAAGTTTGGAAGAATTTTTTGGGCAGGAACATATTATTGGTGAAGGCAAACTCTTGCGCGAGATTATTAAAAATAAGACGGTTTCGTCACTCATTTTTTGGGGACCGCCTGGTGTGGGTAAGACGACTTTGGCACAAATTATTGCTCTTGAAACGAAATCAATATTTGTAACACTCTCTGGTGTCGTGAGCGGGAAAGATGATCTCAAAAAAATCGTGAAAGAAGCGCAGGAACGCCGTGCTGCGATGCAGGAGTCAACGCTCGTGTTTATCGACGAAATTCATCGTTGGAATAAAGCGCAGCAAGATGCGCTGTTGCCGTACGTCGAGCAGGGAGTAATTACGCTCATTGGTGCGACCACCGAAAACCCGTCTTTTGAAATTATTGGGGCGCTGTTGTCGCGTTCGCGTGTATTTATTTTAGAGTATTTGTCTTCAGAAGCATTGGTGAAAGTGCTGGGTCGTGCGCTGAGCGATAAAGAACGCGGGCTGGGCGAATTTGCTGTTCAAATAGATGATGAAGTTATTGATCTCCTGGCTGAGCTCGCGGGCGGAGACGCGCGAACAGCGCTCAGTACGCTTGAGCTCGCGGTAAAGGCACAGGTAAAAAAAGATAAAATTGTTATTGCTAAGGCCGATATCAAGGAAGCTCTACAACGTACTAACTTGGTGTTTGATAAAAAAGGGGAAGAATTTTATAACGCGATTTCTGCTTTGCACAAATCTATGCGGGGCAGCGATCCAAGTGCGAGTTTGTACTGGCTCGCTCGCATGCTTGAAGGCGGAGCAGATCCACTGTATATTGCGCGGCGGGTGGTACGCTTTGCAAGCGAGGATATTGGTATGGCCAACAGCGAAGCCTTGGTGCAGGCAGTGAGTGCGTACCAAGCGTGTCACTTTTTGGGCTACCCGGAATGTAATGTACATCTCGCTCAGGCGGTTGTGTACTGCGCCAAATCCGCTAAATCCAATTTGCTATACCGCGCGTATGCTGAGGCGGCTAAAGATGCTAAAGCAACTTCAAATCTTGGAGTGCCGATTCATCTGCGTAACGCGCCGACGAAATTTATGAAAGAGGTTGGTTATGGGAAAGACTATAAGTATAATCCGGATTACGATGGGGAAGTAGAACAGGAGTATTTCCCAAAAGAATTGAAAGGAAGGAATTATTTGAAGAAATAGAATTAAAAAATAAAAACCTAATTTTGATTAGGTTTTTTGATTCTTGTGTTATTTTGTAATAATGCAATTTTATTAAAAATTTATTGAGAAATAAAATCTTTGGCTGGTCCATTTTTATCGAGCACGTCCGTCAGTTCCGACCAGGAGGTAAATGCGATATTCGGACCTGCCTCGTGTACCGTAAAGAAAAACATGAGGCCGTCTTTGGTGGCTATAAAATCTTGAAAATTTTCTTTTTTTGGAGCGGTATATTGGCGCAGATTAGCTTCAAATGTTGGGTCATTATCTTGGTTATATTCCGCTAATTGTTGTTTAGTAATTAGCTTAGAAATTTTATTGAGATAATCGACGTCTTTTTCAAAAAAATCTTTTAAACCAAATATTTTATTGCCTGTTAGGTCATACATAAATCCAATTCGATAATGATTGGGATGCGCCCCGCCGGACAGATAGGGCGATAAGCTCAGCTGAAGGCTGATCAGATTTTTAGTAAGAATATACGGCTTAAAATAAATGCTCATGCCGCTCGGGACATCTCCAGATTGATAGCCATTTTTATTCCAATCTTTCACATCAGTAGTGAAATTGGTTATGGCCCCGTTAATCGTCTTTTTCATTTCGTTGTTAAGAAATTTTTCAGTATTCGCACGAGCGGATACGGCAAAAACAGGAAATTCACCATTTACTGTGAAACGATTTTTTGTATCGTTGAGGTTAATTTTTTGTGAATGTAAGGTTATGGACTTGTCATTAAGTTCGATGCTTGAGGTAGGATTTATCCAGGCATCGCTATAAATTTGCAGTAAAGTAGTTGAGTTGGCGGAGGTAGAAGTAATAATTTGTTCTTGAAACAGAGTTGTGGAAGTGGGAATATTTTCATTTTGATTTGCTAAAAAAGGTGAGAGGCGGCAGCCGCTGGTAAAAAGAAGGAACGGGAGAAGAATGTATTTCGCATGATAGTTTGCCACAAGCTTAAGTATACATAATTATTCTTTGTTCATTATTATGTTCCAGGGTAATTTTTTTTACTTGCTTGCTTGGTAAAAGTTCCATCATTTTTTCTGGCCATTCAATTATGCAAATGGTATCAGGCTTGCCCAGGTAATCAAGAATGCCGATATTTATGAGTTCAGCTGCGGTTTCGAGGCGATAAGTGTCAATATGAATAAGATTTTGAGCGGCTATTTTTTTATTTTGAGGAATGGCGTAAATATTCATGACAGAAAAAGTCGGACTCAGGATTTCTTCAGAAATGCCAAGGCCGGCCGCTAGGCCTTTGACGAAAGTCGTTTTGCCGGCGCCAAGATTGCCATAGAGCAGGACAATATCGCCGCCCTGGAGGCTCTCAGCAAATTCTTGGCCAAAGTTTTTGGTTTCTTCGGAAGAGTTGGTGATAATGGTCATATATTTTAGTAGCTTTAGGATAACAAACGCTTGTTTTTTTGTCGAACGAATAAAATTTTAAATTTGCAGGCTCAATTTTGTAAAAAATGGGAAGAATATTGCTTAATTCAAGTTTTTTCAGTATAATTTTGGAATATTTAATGAAATTTATGGCTATTTCTGTTGACGAAGTAAAAAAAATCGCTCGTTTGGCTCGTTTGGAGCTAACGCCAGCGGAAGAAATTCATTATGCAAGCACGATTTCGGCCGTGCTTAACTACATGGAAATTTTGAATGAAGTGGATACGGCGCATGTTGAGCCAACCTATCGCGGAATTGATTTAAAAAATGTGGTACGAAATGATATAGCGAAATCTGGTGATAAAACAGCTCTTCTGATTGCGCAAATGCCGCAGGTTAAAAACAAAAAATTGGTGGTGCCAGGGGTGTTTGAAAATCCCTCATAATTTTTTTGTATGAATTTAAACGAACTTACTTTGGTGCAGGCAGCGGCTGGTTTGAAGGAGAAAAAGTTTACCTCTGTTGATCTGACTCAGGCGTGTCTTGCTCGGATTAAAGATCGCAATAGCGAAATTAATGCTTTTATTACTGTGTGCGAAGAGCTGGCTCTCGAAGAAGCGAGTAAAGCCGATGAAAAATTGTCGCGCGGCGAAGGTACGATGCTAACTGGTATTCCGTTTGCTGTAAAAGATGCGATTTGTACCGCAGGTGTGAGGTCAACTGGATCGGCCAAAATCCTTGATAACTATACGCCACCCTATGACGCAACGGTAATTAAAAAAATTCGCGAGGCAGGCGGGGTTTTGCTTGGTAAAAATAACTGCGATGCGTTTGGTCATGGGGCAAGTAACGAAAACAGTATGTATGGCCCGGTAAAAAATCCACATAATCTTGAGATGGTGGCAGGCGGCTCATCGGGCGGCTCAGCCGCAGCAGTCGCGGATAATATGTGTATTTTTTCCATTGCCGAGGATACGGGCGGCTCGATTCGTCAGCCAGCCAGTTTTTGTGGCGCGGTGGGACTACGTCCAAGTTATGGTCGGAATTCTCGGTTTGGGATTATGCCCATGGCTTCATCGTTTGATACCGTCGGGCCGATTACAAAAACCGTGGAAGACGCTGCGGTTATTATGAGCGCTATCGCTGGCCAGGATGAGCTTGATGCCACTACCTCAGGAGAAGCTGTACCAAACTATCTTTCTTCCCTTCAAGAAACTAACAAACTCCGGATTGGTATTCCCAAAGAATATTTTGAAGCAGAGGGGCTTGACCCGGAGGTAAAAGAAAAAATGATGAAAATGATTGAAGCTTTAAAAAAAGCTGGGCATACTCTCGAGGAAGTAAGCTTGCCACACACTAAATATGCCATTGCGGTCTATTATATTGTGGTACCGAGCGAGGATAGTTCTAATCTCGGACGCCTTGAGGGTATTCGCTATGGTACCCGCGCCAAGGCCAATAATTTGTACAATACATACAGCTTATCGCGCACCCAGGGTTTTCCCGAAGAAGTGAAACGTCGTATTCTTATCGGCACGTATGTTTTGTCGGCTGGTTATTATGATGCGTATTATCAGAAAGCGGAAAAAGTGCGGACTCTTATTAAACAAGATTTTACGGAGGTGTTTAAAAAAGTCGATGTGCTCTTAACGCCCACATCGCCATTTTGCGCATTTAAGATCGGTGAAAAAGCGGCTGATCCGATGAGTTTGTATCTGGCTGATGTGATGGTGAGCCCGGCAGCAGTTGCTGGTGTTCCGGGATTATCGGTTCCAGTCGGAAAAAATAGCGCAGGTCTCCCGGTGGGTGCGCAGATTATTGGACCGGCTTTTGGAGAAGAGCAAGTACTGCGTTTGGGAAAAATTATTCAAGATTTAGATATTGTTTAGTTGTTTTATGTCAGAAAAAAAAGTTAAAGTTCCAAGTCTTGCCACTACTGGCGCGGTGATTAATTACCGTGATAGTTGGCGGGTGTTTCGCGTGATTGCGGAATTTGTGGAGGGGTATCAGTTTCTCTCTAGTCTCACAAGAGAAATAACGGTGTTGGGATCCGCGCGCCTAACGCCAGATAATAAGTATTATAAACTCGCCGAAGAAATTGGGAGTTTGCTCGGGAAAAATGGTTTTACGACGATTACCGGTGGAGGACCAGGAATTATGGAAGCGGCCAATAAAGGCGCGTATGAAGCTGGCGGAGAATCCGTTGGGTTGAATATTCAACTCCCTTTTGAACAGCGGATTAATCCGTACGTAAAAAAGTCGATTGCTTTTCATTATTTTTTTAGTCGCAAACTGATGCTCACTTCACCGGCCCAGGCTTTTATTTTTTTGCCAGGCGGATTTGGGACGCTTGATGAGTTTTTTGAGGTGGTTGATTATATGGTAATGGGTCAGATGGAAACTTCGCCGATTATTCTCGTAGGCAAAGAATTTTGGCAGCCAATAGTAGATTTTTTGAAAGCCAAAGTAGTAGGTCTTATCCATGCTGCTTCTGAGTCTTTTATTGATAGCTGGCAGATAGTAGAAACGGCAGCGGAAGCGTACGAGCTGGTAAAAGATACGAAGGATCGAGCTAATGTTTGTCAGGTGGTGGGGGGCAATCCATTTTGCCAAGAGGGAACGGATTGGAAGATTTTTCGCATGATGTCTGAGTTAGTTCAAGGTTTTGAATTTTTAACGAAAATTGAGAAAAATGTTACCCTTGTTGGCAGTAAGAGTATTTTGTCAGATTCGCCATATTATCAGGCCGCGTACGAACTTGGCAAACAGCTCGCTCTTGAAAAAATCGCGATTGTGACTGGCGGGGGCGCGGGGATCGCTGAAGCAGCCAACAAAGGTTCGTTTGAAAATCAAGGTGAAAGTATAGGTATTAGTTTGAGCTTAGATACCAAAGAAATCGCCAATAAATTTGTTACCAAATCAAGTAGCTTTTTCTTTCCGTTTATCCGCAAACTCATTGTGACTGCGCCGTCGCAAGCATTTGTCTTTTTTCCGGGTGGGTTTGGGACGCTTCACCAGCTGTTTGAAGTTTTAACTCTCCAAGAAACAGGTAAAATGCATCTGGTGCCAACAATTTTGTATAACAACGAGTTTTGGCAGCCGCTTGTGGACATTGTGCATGACTTGTTTCATAAGTATGGCACGATAACTCAGATGGATGAAAACTTTATTAAAGTCGCCGATACCACAGACGAGATTTTAGATTTTTATCAATCTCAATCATGATTCCGTATTTTACTCTTACCAGTTTTCCGATAGGACCTATTACTGTGCAGGTCTGGGGTTTGTGCGTGGCTACGGGAATTATCGCGGCCTTACTTACGGCTTTAAAAATTTTGAAAAAACGCAGATTGTCAAAAGATTTTTTTTTGGATTTAGTATTGTGGGTTTTGGTCGGCGCATTTATCTCAGCACGACTGTTTCACGTTGTGTTGTATGTTTTTGATTCTTACCACATTAATGAAAGGGAGATAGTAAAAATTTGGCATGGCGGAGCTTCGTCGCTCGGAGGTTTTTTTGGGGCAGCGCTCGGGGCAAGTATTTTTTTGCGACTCAAAAAAGTTT
>CAZQNF010000026.1:0-2108 GCA_964594675.1 uncultured Gammaproteobacteria bacterium
GATAGCTTCCAAGCAAAAGTAGGCCACCGCGGGGACCTTGCATCTAAAACAAAAGTAGAGAACAAGCAAAAAATACCGAAAGTAACGAATGCAAAATTATCACATCTTTGAAAAAACAACCTGTAAAAGGTTGTTTTTTGTTTTAAAGTTTATTCTTTGTGTTGCAGGTAAGGTTTTGTTCTATACATTTTCTCCTCCAGTCCTGGTCAGCTTGAAGGGGAGCACCTTCAGTTTTTGGCCAAAAAATTTCTTGATTAATACCGTTAGTATGGCTACAAATGACACCTTGGGCGGCTTCTAGACCAAAAAGTTTGGTATTGCGATGTTGTTGGGTAATTTTGCCGAGAATCTCATGAGTCGGTCCAATCGGTCGACAATTTTTATCAAGCCATTGGCAACGACTGTTTCCTTCTGCCTCCAAAATAGCGGGTTGGCCAGTTAGCTCTAAATCTTGAGCATCTGTGTGTAAATTTTTATCGCATGCCGACGTAAGCATTCCAGCCAATGCCAATGCTTCTAGATAACGTGATTTTTCCATAAAAAAAGTTTCTTACATTATTAAACTATACTGACTACAAAAGTTTGTCAATAAAATTAATACTATGCATATACAGTATTAAATTCTTTGCTTTCACGTAACAGGGTGTGGTAAAATCTATAAAATATGTTTTTATCTTCTTTGATTCAGAAAACCGTAGCTTTTGTAAAACCTAAACTTCTTCACGATGCTGGAGGACAGGATTGGCTGCATACCGAGCGAGTTTGGAAGATGGCACAACATTTACAAGCGCAAGAGGGTGGCGACAGGGAAACTATTGAGTTAGCAGCTCTTTTGCATGATGTGGGTAATTATAAACATTATGACTTGAATGAAGCGAAAGGTTTGTTAGTTTTGCAAGGTATAATGGATGCGTTGGGTATTGATTCGACAAAACAAGGAGAATTGTTAAAAATTATCGATAGCGCGCGTTTTCGAGGAGAAGCAACTTTGGTTGCAACGTCTCTTGAAGGGAAAATTATTCAAGATGCTGATTGGCTTGATAGTTTAGGAGCGATTGGTATAGCCCGAAATTTTGCCTATGGTGGCAAAATCGGGCGAGTTCTACACGATCCGAAGCGCCAAGTAAAACAAGATTTTAATCATGAAGCCTATGTATTAAAAAAACATGAAGGTACCAGTATTAATTTTTTCTTTGAAAAAATTTTAAAACTGCCTCGCATGATAAATACCAAGACAGCTAAAAAAATTGCTGAACATCGAATAAAATTTATAGAGATATTTCTTGAAGAATTTAACATGGAAAATGAGATAAAAATTTAGTTTTTTATAAAATTTTAAATTATGCCAACTATTATCGCCATTGTAGTTTTTATAGTAATTTTGGGAGCATTGTCTTTTTTACGACGACGAGCGTTTTTGGATAAAATACGTTGGGAAGAAGGGGAAAAAACAGTATTTGAAGATGATGGGAAATTTGAGAGTTTTTTTCGTGGCAATAGTAATATTAAATCTGTTTATCCGAGTGCGCATATTGTGGTAACCAATAAACGAATTATTTTTGCCCAAAAAGTCATGTTTCTCAATCGCTATCAAATTTCCTACGCGATAAATTACGTGGATAATGGACCAGTTTTAACTGGCAGCGATGTTATGGGTGGGGGAATTACAAAATTAAACGGCAACGGTTTTATGACTTTTTACACTACCCCAGATCAAATTCGGGTTATTGAAGAAAACGGAAAGAGTAAGGTAGAAATTACCGTGCCGATTAGCAATGCCGGACCGTTTTTAGCTCCACCACGGTTTGTTATTGATACGATGAAGGTCGGGGAGTATGTGAAGGTTTTGAAATTTTAAAATCACTGGGATGAGTATTCAAGAAATTAGTTTATCAGAGGTAGATTTTTTAGTAGATAGTTTTAACAGTTTTGAAGATTATTATGCTGTTTTGGGAGAGTGTAGAGCTAGTCGTTCGCCACAATTTGGCTATGACTATGCACGAGCATTAGTTCCAAGACTAGAACAAAATAATGGAAAAATTTATGGGATGTTTTTAGAAAAAAAGGTAGTTGGTTTTATAATTGGACTTACGCAAAATCAAACATTT
>CAZQNF010000026.1:2119-9531 GCA_964594675.1 uncultured Gammaproteobacteria bacterium
GTGGCCGATGGGTCAATAAAATATGGCAAAATTCTTGAATTGTTTGTAGAACCAGTATTCCGGCGCCGAAAAGTAGGTCAAATGCTTCTCAAAAAAATGGAAGAATTTTTTAAAGATCAAAATTGTGGCGAGATTTTGCTAGAAATTCATCCGGATAATGCAGAAGCGGGTAAGTTTTATACAGCATTAGGTTTTGGAAAGAAAAATGTTATTTTATCCAGGAGTTTGTGGTAAGGTAATTTTTGTAAAAATGATTAAGGGAAAATTGTGGTATTTTTAGTGATAAAAAATATGAAACTTGTAAGTTGACATATTTACTACTTCTAGTAAAATTAATGTACTTATTAAACATAAAGTTTTCAATTTTATTAAAATATGAAAAATGAGCGTTCAGGATCTAGAGACTCTTCTAAACAAACGAACGAACAGCGAACCTTTGAATTTTATGAGTTGATGGGCGAAATAAAAAAGGGGGGAGTGTATAGTGAAGTTAGTGGCAAGCGTTATACCACAGATTTTTTAATATCAAAGATTTTTTCAGTTCTTGAGCGAGTGGGAACAGATGGGGGTCCATATGGACCGCTTGTCTGGGGAGAAATTCCAGATGATTTACGAACGTTAAGACAAAGAATATTAGATATTCTGCATAGAACCAGTGTTCAATCGACTTCAAATTCACAAGAGAGAAAGACTAATCCTACGGCAAAAACCCTTATACAGGAAGCAAAAACTCTTGATGAACTTATTGCCGCTGTTATGAAGATTGGGCAAATACAAGGGAGCAGCCATTTATATACCGCCGATGAATTAGTAGATAAGATTACCAGAGCAGCAAATGGAGAAGAGGCTGTGGTGCAAAAAATAACAGATACATACGATTTGCGTACCAAGGTTAGAGAGCTGCTCGCTCAACCGAGATCGTTTTTTCCAGATCAGCCAGATCCAAAAGAAAAACATTCTATTTCTTTGGTGCAAGGCGCTCAAAATTTTGAAGACCTTCTTGGGGTGATTGAAGAAATTGCGCCTATTAGACAAGGTGGAAAAGTTTATGATGCAGATGAGTTAATCTATTTGATAAGTGATGTAAATCGTCGTCAAAAACAGATCGAAAGCATTCCTATGACCTATGGTTTACGTCAGAAGTTTGACGAGCTGAGGAAACAGGAATTTGTCCCTGCGCCAAAACAAGCAGAACAGCCAACAGAGGCAGATTACGCACTTTTGGGGCTGCCTTCAAGCTCTAGCCTTGAAGATGTAAGAAAAGCATTTAGGAGATTGGCCAGACAAGTCCATTCTGATGCAACAGGAGGATCGGATGAGAGAATGAAGGGGTTAAATATGGCGTATGGTAAAATACAGTCATTTTTATCGTAACAAACAATAAATATTAATTTTTTTCAGGCTGTCAGAAAAAATTTGACAGCTTTTTTATTTGTGTTAATATTTATGTTAAGCAAAAATTATGCAAATAGAAATACTTACAAAATTAGGATTTTCTGACAAAGATGCGCTGGTGTACACTACGCTCCTCCGGCTAGGTTCGTCGTCGGTGCGCAAGCTGGCCGAAGCTACGAATTTAAATCGTGGGAGCGTGTACGAGACGTTAAAGTGGTTGCAAGAGCGCGAGCTTGTCAATTTATACGACAAAGATGGTAAACAGCATTTTGTGGCTGAAGATCCGGAACATTTGTTAACTTTAGTAAAAAATCAGAAAAACGAATTGGAAGAAGTCGCGCTTAATTTAAACAGTTTTATTCCCGAACTCAAAGCACTTCATAGTCGCGGAGGCGATCGTCCAGTAAGTCGCTACTTTGAACATAAAGATTTGCGAAGAATTTTAGAAGACGTTCTAACCTCGTGTGAATATCGACAGGAACTCCTCTATCGGATTTATTCGCCGGTAGCCCTGCGCGAATATCTTTATGATAGCTTTCCTGAATTTAGCAATCATCGCATAGCAAAGCACATAGCGGTAAAAGTAGTCGCGATTGGTGAGGGGGGCGAACTGCGGGGGCTCGATGAGCGCAAATGGCTGAAAAGCAAAACCGAAACTCCTACGTATATTATTATTTATCCAGGCAAAACTGCCTATATTTCACTCCTCGCGAGCGGGGAACCCATGGGAGTGGTTATTGAGAACGAAGGGGTGTTTCAAACCCAAAAAGCTATTTTTGATGAACTCTGGAAAACATTATGATAAACTCTAAAATTCATACGGTTTTTTTTGATTTGGATAATACTCTCATTAACTCAACGTTTATTAAAGAACATCTATTTCGTTGGGCAGAATCGTACGGATTTTCCCGGGATGAAGCGGTTTTGATTTATAACGCCGCTAAAGGAAAAGGCGATTGTTTTGAATT
The DNA here is from genome assembly GCA_964594675.1 of uncultured Gammaproteobacteria bacterium. GTDB lineage: Bacteria > Patescibacteriota > Patescibacteriia > Magasanikbacterales > GWA2-37-8 > CAZQNF01. The sequence continues at coordinate 4,483 of CAZQNF010000026.1, forward strand.
CAATTTAGATAATTTTCAAAAAGAGCTCAATGTTCATCTCGTTACTTTGGGGAAACCATCTGTATCAAATGGAGCGGTGTGGCGTTGGTATAAAGAATTAATCTCATGCGGTTCAGAACTTATTTTGCCTGGAGCAATTAATCTCCTAGATTTTTGCAAAGAACAAGAGATTGCTTGTTTTATTTTGACTTTAGGTAATGCAAGCTGGCAAAGACAAAAAATTAATTTTTCAGGTTTAAACAATTTTTTTTTAGATGACAAGATTATTACCACTAACCAAAAAGATATTTTAGTGGGTAAATGTAAAAAGATTAAGGATTACATTCATAAATACGATCAGGGTCATCGCGGAGAAGGAATCACTGTTTTTAATGATAGCGTGAGTGAGGTATTTAATATGCTGCAAGAATTTCCGTGTCTTAATGCTTTTTTACGCAATGGTTTGACTGAAGAGCAAAAAAAACAGTTTGATCCATACGCCGATCGTTTCTTTGTCTCAGAATCTTTAGAAGTATTGCAACAAGCTTTTGAGAGAATTTTATAAAATTATATGAACACAAAATTTCAAATCATTATTCTCGCGGCCGGCGAAGGCAAGCGCATGCAAACCGGTGTCCCGAAAGTTATGAACCTGTTGCGTAGAAAACCGCTCATAGATTATGTAGTAACGGCCGCAGAAAAAGCTTTTGGCGTTAAACCGGTGGTGGTGGTAAATAACAAACATACTTTGGTGCAAGATTATTTGGGAAATCGTGCTGAGTATGCTGTTCAAGTGGAGCAGCTTGGTACGGGGCATGCAGTTATGTCGGCCGAGGCACTTGTAAAAGACCGGGCAGAAAATATTATTGTGCTCTATGGCGATATGCCATGCATTACCAATGAGTCGCTTAAACGCCTCGCCAAGGAACATTTGACACAAAATAATACCCTGACTGTAATGACGCTTACGGCAGAAAATTTTGATGACTGGCGCTCACAGTTTGCCGATTTCGGTCGGATTATTCGTGATAAAAATGGTGGCTTGCTTAAAGTCGTAGAAAAAAAGGATGCTTCTCCAGAAGAATTGGCGATTAGCGAAGTAAATACTTCCTACTTTTGTTTTAAGGCAGATTGGCTCTGGGAAAATCTCAAAAAATTACAAAACAATAATCAACAAAAAGAATATTATCTGGTAGATCTGGTTAAAATGGCTCTCGAACAAGGAAAAAAATTAAATACCCTGTCTGTGCCAGCCGAGGAAGCGATTGGTATAAATACCAAAGAGCATTTGGAATTGGCCGAGAAAATCGTGAAAAGTTAAAATTGTTCTTTTTTAAAAAATATGAGTTTTAGCGGAAGGTATAGTGATGGTAAATATTTTGAACGATTTTCTATTGGTGAAATTGGTGTCAGAGAAGAAATAGCTTCGGTTCCTCAAGAAACGGTGTATCGCTATGATGAAAGTTTATCTCGTCTATTTTTAGACGATCCGAGGTCATTGCGACGCTTAAATTTGCCAGGGGGGTTGGCCCAACTGCCCTATATTTTCCTCGGTGCGGCAAACAATGAGGTGTTTGGCAGTATCTATGAACCTGCTGGGGAAAGAAGTTTGCTAGAAACTCAAACAGATGTTACTTATAATAAGCATCTGTCGACAGAGGAAGTTTTAGAAATAAAACGTCTTATTAAAATTTTGCAAAAGGGAAAAAAAATTGTTCATAATGAAGAAGTGGCATGTCTCAGAAAGCTGGAAAAAATGGATGGCAGATGGCGGGTAGAAATTGGTTGTGGAACGTACGAAGATTTTTATTATTCTAACGGATCAGATAATCTGAGTTTTAGGCCTGAAGACTGGAAAGAAAAAGTATCTCCAGATGTAATGAAACAATTGGAAGAATGGCGTAAAAGTTGGGAAGGATCTAAACCTGCTAATGTGCGAGAGGCTTGCTATCAGTTATACGGTGGAGTTCCGGATTTTCATGAGGGTGTTTATGGAAATACCATTGGAGTAGCCAGTGTTTTAATTTCATCGGACGGGTATTTTGTCTTTGCTAAAAGAAATCCTAAGTATGTTGGAGTGAACAGTGGTATAAATTGTCCAGCCTCTGGAGGTGTAAAGTGGAATGAGGAGTTGTTAAGAAATATAGGATTGGCGGGGGCAAATATTCAGGCAATTGAAGCAGAAACATCAGAGGAATTGGGGTTAAATCTTGGCCAAGTCATGGGTTTTGAAATTGGACGTTATTTTAACACAATAGGCATAGAAAATGGCGATTATGACTTAAGTATGGTTGGAGCGATGCGGGAGTTGCCTCGTGGTGGCTCACCAGAATTTTTCTTTTTGGCACAAGCGCGTTTAGATAGAAAAACAATAATTCAAAAAATCCAAAATAACGATCATCGCGATAAGCTTGAGGCCGCAGAAATTGTTACCATTCCGTGTAAACAGGCGTATGATCTGATAGAAAAACCTCAGGAGTCCTCCATTCATCATAAGGGAGTTATGAATATGGTATTGGTGAGAGAATATTTTAAAAATAAGGGAATACGTTTTTAATAATAAATATATGTGCGGAATCATCGGTTACATCGGACAAAAAGAAGCTTTGCCAATCTTGGTAAACGGTTTGCGACGCTTGGAATATCGCGGTTATGATAGTGCTGGCGTAGCTATTATAACGAATGGAAAAATGGAACGAGTGCGGTCGCTTGGAAAAATTGATAATCTGGCCGAAGTGTTAAAAGATAAAAATATTATAGGGAGTATTGGTATGGCGCATACCCGCTGGGCTACCCACGGAGGTGTTACCACCGAGAATGCTCATCCGCACAGCGATTGTGATAGAAAAATTATGGTCGTACACAATGGCATTATCGAAAATTACCGCGAATTGCGTGCTGAGCTCGCAGATCACACATTTACTTCTGAAACCGATACAGAAGTTTTGGCTCATCTTATCGAAAAAAACTATACAAATGATTTACGTGCGGCAGTTGAAAAAACTTTATCAAAAGTTCGTGGAACCTACGGACTCGTGGTAATGTCGCTTGCCGAACCACGCAAAATGATCGTGGCTCGTCTCGGTAGCCCGATCGCTATTGGAGTTGGTGAGAAAGAGTATTATGTAGCATCCGACACATCGCCGCTTTTGCCGTACACGCAGGAAATTATTTTTTTGGAGGATTATGATATCGCCGAAATCACTACCGATAATCTGCAAATTTTTCATGAAACCCATGCGATAAAACGTGCGCCTGAGCATATTGACTGGAATGAGGCTGAAGCACAGAAAAATGGCTTCGCTCATTTTATGCTCAAAGAAATTTTTGACCAGCCAAGTGTTATCCAAGATGCGATGCGTGGGCGCTTTGATACCGAAAACGCCACGGCGCGTTTAGGTGGACTCAATATGACTGAAACGGAAATGAAAAGTATAAAAAAAGTTGTACTGTTGGCATGCGGCACCTCGAGTTACGCAGCCCAGATCGGGAAGTACGCGTTTGAGTCGCTGGCGCGTTTGCCGTGTGAAGTAGAAATTGCGAGCGAATTTCGTTACCGCAGTCCGATTGTTGATAAAGAAGTGCTGGTTTTTGCTCTTTCACAATCTGGCGAAACCGCTGATACGCTCGCCGCTTTACGTGAAGCCAAAAGTCGTGGCGCTTATGTGCGTGGCATTGTGAATGTAATTGGTTCCACCATTGCTCGTGAAGCTGGTGCTGGGACATATATTCACGCTGGCCCAGAACTGGCTGTCGCCTCGACTAAAGCGTATAGTAATATGGTAATGGTGTTGATTTTATATGCGCTACAATTTGGTCGACTACATGAATTATCTTTTGATGAAGGTAAAAAAATCCTTCAGGAGTTAAATACTTTGCCAGAAAAAATGAAAGCAGTCTTGGAAAAAAGCGAACAGATAAAAAATATTGCTGAAAAATACAAACACGTGAAAAATTTTCTGTTTTTAGGCCGGGGAGTAAATGTGCCGGTCGCGTTTGAAGGCGCGCTCAAGTTGAAAGAAATTTCGTATATTCACAGCGAAGGTTTGCCAGGTGGCGAAATGAAACATGGGCCAATCGCGCTTCTCTCACGAGAATTTCCTGTGTTTGGAATTCTCACCAAAAATGCTCTGTATGATAAAATGCGTAGTAATATCGAAGAAGTAAAAGCCCGGTTGGCGCCAATTATCTTGGTTGCAACTGAAGGCGATGAGCAAGTTTCTCAGTTGTCGTCAGATGTTGTGTTTGTTCCAAAAATTCATGAACTTTTCGAACCACTGGTGACTACGTTGGTATTTCAACTTTTTGCTTATCATATGGCCGTAATTCTTGGGAAAGATGTGGATCGGCCAAGGAATTTGGCGAAGAGCGTGACGGTAGAATAGTTTTTTAAATTGAAGTATTTTTTTCATGGAAATAATTAATTTTATTAGCAGTATTCAAGGTTTTTTGTGGCTCATTGGAGGGTTCATCTTTTTGTTGTTTTTCATAATTATTTTAGTAGTTAATATTTCTTTTGCTTTTTCCCCAGATCAGCAAACAGAAAGAAAAAAGAATGTATTTAATGTTATTTTGCTAACGCTATTTTTAGGATGGATAAGCATGCTGTTTGTGCCGGGATTTTTTGATGTTGCTCAAATAAAACTTGAAGATGGGCGGTGGACGCTTAAAAATGGTTTGAGAATACCTGTTGGAAGTTTAACTTATGATATTCCACGCCGAGTTGAGCTGTATAGCAGAAAAGTAATTTCGTCCGGCGCTGGTATAGCGCAGTTTACTACATACAATGTTTATATCATTACAGATAAAAAAGTATATAAAAGCTGGTTTGTGTCGTATTCAGAAGCCGGTGCTATTCAAAAACAACTTAAACAATCAATGGAAAAAAATAGTATTCCCTTAAGTAGTCGTGAATATTCACCGATCCGCCAGCAGCAAATTTTTCAGAAAATAAGGTATGGAATTTTGATAATGTTAGGATCTTTAATCTTTATTCCAGAGATAGTAAAGAAGTTAAAAAAGAAAAATATTATTGTTGTAGAATCGAAACAGGAAGATGTGGTGTAAAAT
>CAZQNF010000027.1:0-9524 GCA_964594675.1 uncultured Gammaproteobacteria bacterium
ACTTTTGCTTTCAACGCGGATGGAAACTTCATGCTGATCATCTTTTTCAAGTATTAAAGCTTTCAGTCTTGAGTCGAATGTTCTTTCCCCCATATTATAAATCGTACATTATATAACTTATAATTACCCCTTCTTTTCTTCAATTGGCTTTTTACCTTTAGTCAGTTCTTTCTTTTTAAGACTTTGTAGTTCCTGAACGATCAGTTGTAACTGCGATTCCATTTTTTTAATCGTATCATGGTGAGAAATCGTAACTGGTTTCACTAGTGGCAGTTCCTGAATTACATCTATATCTTTTGAGATATCTTCAACATCATCTTCAATTCCTTCTACATCTTCCTGCAAATCATCCACATCTTCCTCAATTTTATCAACATCTTTTTGGATTTCATCAATATCTTCTTCCACTTCCTCGAGACTTTCCGTGTTCCGGTTAATTGACATTTGAATAAATATCGACAGATAAATTGCTTCGAGTGAAACAGCGGTCGTTAAAATAAGCAAAATATCGGCAAATGGTACTCCTAGCAACCTTAAGGCAAAAATGGCAATAAACAATAAACTGTGTATAATTACTGACGTTGGAGTTCCAATATATTTAGTAACTTGTATCGAAAGATTTTCAATATTAAAACCTGACACATTTTTGTGTTTAGATGCCATATTTAATATTTTAGATTTTAAAATCTCCTTAATTCTGGCATAAATTATACTCTGCTGTACCCAAAAAAACAATCCTTTACGTTTTATGACTAACGAAAATTATACTTTTTTTGAAAACAACCTCTTGGCTTGGTATAAAAACCACGGCCGAAATTTTTTACCCTGGCGCAAGCCCGCTACTACGCCTTACGAAGTTTGGGTCAGTGAAATTATGCTACAGCAAACGCAGGTAAATCGAGTTATACCCTATTACACACGATTTTTAGACAGATTTCCGACCATTTCTAGTTTGGCAAGTGCCACGTGGGAAGAATTTTATCCATATTATGCCGGACTTGGCTATTATCGACGTGGCCGAAATATGCTTCTTACGGCGCAAATTATTGTGCGGAAATATAACGGCCAATTTCCAGTTGATAAAAAATTCCTGGTAAACTTGCCCGGAATCGGTGAATACACGGCAAATGCTATATTAAGCTTTGGCTACAACCAAAATGAAATCGCTTATGACACCAATGCCCAAAGGATGCTCGGGCGATTTTTTGCTGGGAGTAAAGATGCCATCGTCAAAAATATCAATTGGAACGAACACCTTGTTGCCAATAAAAAAGACTTAAACGCTGCCACCATGGATTTTTCAAACAGGGTTTGTCTTAAAAAACCTCTGTGCGCAGTTTGCCCACTGCAAAAAAACTGTGACTATTTTAAAAATAATGGAACTTTAGAACCAGCAACAACTACCAAAAAATCATCATTTCCTACCAAAGAAGCCCAAACTATTTTATTTCTGCACGAAAACCATTCTTTTTATTTCTCCTCAACCACTAAGTATTTTCAACCATTTATACTCTCCTCGCCATACAATACTCGTGATAAAATTAAACAGTATTTTAAAGAAAATTTTCAGCTTGAACTCGCCGTTCGCCCACCGCACAAAAAGATCTTTGTCGACTCAACCCCTACATTTGTCACGAACGCACAAATTTTATTAGGCCAATCGAATTTTACAATTTTTACCAAAAAAATCGTTAAACCTTACCTAGAAAATATTAAAAATCTAGAAAATTTTTCTACCACCACGCTTAGCACAATTTTAAATTCACCTGAATAAAATTAATAAACCCTAAAAACAAGCGTTTTTAAGACGGTTTTACCTTGACAAATATTGTCTTTCAGCGTAATTTTGCTTATAATTTCTGAGTATTTAGCCAATAAAAATTTTTTATGAATGTCCTTAAAGTTGAAAATGAAAAAAATCGCTTAGAATTTGGCTTGGCAACTTTTTTCTTAATTGCTCTGATCATAATCATTAGCATATTACATCGCCGTGGGATTGATGTAACTAAGCGGATTCCTTTCTATGATTTTTTTATTTTATCACTGGCAGTATTTCGTCTGACTCGATTGTTTGTATACGACGGTATAATGCAATTTGTGCGTGACATGTTTTTAGTAAAAACTATCAGTACAGATGAGAAAACCGGTGAAAAAGTCGTGGAACGCAGCAAGGCTATACGCGGTCTACGCCGAGTGTTTTGTGAACTGCTGGGTTGCCCCTGGTGCATTGGTATGTGGATGTCATTTTGGGTCATCATCCTTTACTTCTTTATCCCCGAGAGCTGGCTATTATTCCTTATCTTAGCCATCGCCGGATTTTCCAGCTTTATCCAAATTACCATCAACGCCATTGGCTGGACCGCCGAAAAAGAAAAAATTGAGGTAAAAAAGATTGAAGAATAAAGTTTTTTAGGAGGCAAAAATTGAATTATGCTACTTACTATTTCCGAAGCTAAAAAAATTCTTTTGGATGGCGGAATTGTAGCTTTTCCGACCGAAACAGTTTATGGGTTGGGAGCCGTAGCAACGAATGAGGGTGCTATCCAAAAAGTCTTTCAAGCCAAAAACCGTCCCAGCGACAATCCGTTGATCTGCCATTTTTATTGCCCATCACAGATTAAAGAATACGTTTCTCCTATTTCTAAAACCACAGAGCTTCTTTTAAATTATTTTACGCCCGGACCGATAAGATTTTTATTTAATTTACATAAAAATTCACCTCTAACCCCAGCCACAGGCGGAAGAAACTCCGTTATTTGCCGTATTCCGAGCCACCCCACAGCTTTAGAGCTGCTCTATCAAACACAGCTCCCTATCGCCGCACCTTCAGCCAACACCTCCGGAAAAATGAGCGCTACAACCGCCGAGATGGTAGAAAAAGATTTGGGCTCCAAAATTGATGGCATAATTGATGGCGGCAGTGCGACCGTTGGGCTAGAGTCAACGATTATCGATGCGCGCAGCGAAGACACTGTTACTGTTCTACGCCCAGGCGCCATCGGTGTTACGGAATTACAAGCGTTTCTCGATGACTGCTATGAAAAAAAATTGATCGACAAAAAAGTAATCGTAAAAAACGGTACCACCACCGAGACAACTCCCGGCACCAAATACCGACATTATTCGCCTGTAACACCAATTTTTCTTATAAAGAAACCCACCGAGATTAGCGGACGAGACAATGCCGCTCTTCTCCTTACTCAAGAAAAACAAAACGAGTTAAAAATTTACAACACTGAACCAATTTTTAAAAAAGGCAATACGTACTATATCCGCCTCGGCTCCGAAAAAGACCTGGCTGGCATTGCCCAAAATCTCTATCGAAATTTTTACGAACTCGACAAGCTTAAAGTCAAAAAAGCCTACTTCTTAAAAACAAATTGGACTAATAGTAGCTTGGCCCAGGCTATACAAAATCGTCTTAATAAAGTACTCTTAGACCCAGCAAATGGAAAGATACATAAAATTTAAAACAATTAATAAGATACAAGTTTGTTAGGGTTTTAAGTATTGGTAGTTAGATTTTAGAAAATTGAATGTTGCAAACAACAATACTTAATACTAGATACTAAATTCATAATTCGTTATTCATAATTCACACCTTATGCTCGCGCTCGATGTCAAAAATATCAGTAAACAATTTACCAAAACCAACGGTGATATATTTACCGCCTTAAATGACGTAAACATTACCATTGAACCTGGCCAAATCTATGGTTTACTTGGCCCCAATGGCGCCGGCAAATCCACGCTTATCAATATCATTAGTGGCACCATGGAGTCATCTCAGGGCAGCATCAAAATTTTTGGGACTGATATGGCAAAAAATAGCGAAGATGCCAAAGCTGTACTTGGTATCGTACCCCAGGAAATTACCATCGAGCCGGCTTTCACCGTGGAAGAAGTGCTCTATTACTTTGGCGGCATGTACGGACTCCCAAAAAACGAGCGAGCTACTCGCATCACCGAAGTCCTGACCGATCTAGACCTTATAGACAAAAAAAATGAAAAAGCCCGCAGTTTATCCGGCGGCATGAAACGACGACTTATGATTGCCAAAGCCATCCTGCATAAACCCAAACTCCTGATTCTTGACGAGCCGACTGCTGGCGTTGACGTCGCTTTACGCCAAAAAATCTGGCAAATGGTGCGCCGAATTAATAAAGAAGGCATGACCATTATTTTTACCACGCATTATTTAGAAGAAGCCGAACAGCTGTGTGAAGCCGTTACCTTTATTAACCGTGGACAAGTTATCAAACAAGGCAATCTTAAAAATATACAAAAAGAATTTACCCAAAACGTGATCCATTTTGAACTCTTTAACGATAACGGCACGCATTTACCCGACGTTAAAAAAGTTGGGGTGAGTTATGAAATTCCTTTTACCGATCTTTCTGGCGACATGACCAGAGTAATTAGTCATTACGGCAATAATTTAAAATCCATTAAAAACGAGCATGCTTCCCTCGAGCAGATTTTCCTTGAACTTACGAACAAATAAATATGACTGAATATATGTGGGCGCTGTACGCTCGAGAAGTAAAACGTTTTCAAAAACTTTTGCTAGATACGATTTTTACTCCGATCGTCACTTTAGTATTGTATTTGGCGGTTTTTGGTGTGGTGCTGGGTGGCAAAACCATTGGCGGTCAAAGTTCGCTCGCCTTTATCTACAGTGGTTTACTCTCCATGATAATGGTTAACAGTAGTTTTTCAAACCCAAGCTTTGCTATTATCATTTCTAAAAATCTGGGTAGCTTTATCGATCTGCAATTGGCACCTATTAAAGCCTGGAAAATCGGCTTAAGCTATGCACTCGCTGCCTTAACCAGAGCTGTACTTACCCTTATTTTAGCGACCGTTTTAACGATTTGGTTCATTCCTATTTCAAGCATCCACAACATCGCGCTTTTACTTGTAAGCATCCTCCTCACCGGAGTAGAATTTGGGATGCTTGGCGTCGTGTTTGGCATGTACGCCAAAAATTTTGAAGCCCTGACGATTGCCACCACTTTTATTTTGCAACCCATGATATTTCTCGCTGGCTCGTTTTATCCGGTTTCAACTCTCCCCTATCCTTGGTCCATTGTGAGCGCGTTTAACCCACTCCACCACAACGTCAACCTCTTCCGTTACGCGCTTATGGGCTACAGCGATGGCAACCCATGGATATCGCTTGCGGTAATTATTGGGCTGAGCTTAGTGCTTTTTGTCGCCATGCATTTTATTACGAAGCGAAGTATTCGAGGGAAATCATAAATATAAGAATCAAAAAACCACTCATATATGAGTGGTTTTTTGCTTTAAGCTACTTTTCTAGGACGATGTGGACTACCAGATTTTCTTGACTCATATCTTTCTGTGGCTTGGTCCGATTCCCATTTTTGAGATTCTAAATTGAGGCCTCTTAACTTCAGTCCTATTTCCTGTCTTTTTTCTACTTTTCTTCCCACTTCTTCCTCTATTGGCTTCAAAAGAGATGACACCCGTTCAATTTCGGTATTTAACCAACGACGAACTCTAGCAATCGGCTGACTTTCTCCTTCTGTTTGTGCCACTTGCTCATTTTCAGCAAGTTCCAATCTTAAACCTGCTAACTGTTGCAACCCAGTATCTCTCTGTAGAGATAATTGATTAATTTCCTGTATGACCACCATCAATTCTGCCTCCAGTCTACCAATCTCACCTGTTCTCCATATATTTTTCTTCTCTTCCAGATCCCGTACATCTCGCTCCATTAAATTTACAGCTAGCTGCTGATCTAATCGTGAATTTCTTTCGTTCATATATATTTACGTAAAATAAAATTTAACTAACCAGTTTACCAAATATTTACTTTTTTGTCAATACCTAAGCTTAAAATCATTGTCAATCCACTTTTAACCTGTTAAAATTAACTTATAACCTGTATATTTTTATGAAAAATTATCAAAAAAAATTGGGCTTTATATTTTTTTTAAGTATTGGTATTTTTGCCTTTTTATTAGCCTATCATAAAAACTTTTTTTCTTCAAATACTTCACTCGCCTACCAAAATTCCAACCAAAACATAAATAACGCAACAAACCCTCCCACCCAAACTCTGGCCAGCACGACCACTTTTCCCGTGAGTCAACCTAAACAAACTACCATCCAATTCTTCGGTGATATCATGCTCGATCGCAATGTCGCCAAAAACATGAACAACCAAGGCTTAGACTATATTTTTGCCAAAATTAAAGACAACAAAGAAACTTTTTTTCCACCCAGCGACCTCCTCATCGCAAACCTAGAAGGCGCTTTTGCTCCTAAACGCGTTCCCACTACCAAATCCATTGCTTTTCGTTTTGACCCCAAACTCGCTCTTGAGCTAAAAAACTGGAGCTTTGATGTCGTTTCACTCGCCAACAACCATTCTCTTGATATGGGACGAGCCAATACCGATTTTACCCGTGCCACACTTAAATCCGCCGGCATCGGCTACTTTGGCGACCAAACCCGCGAAGGCGCGGATTATAGCTATGTTACCACTACCCAAAGCGGCCTAAAATTTGCTTTCATTGGACTTAATAATACCGACCATCCACTTGATATGACTAAAGTTTTAGCCGCCATAAAACAAGCCAGACAAAACGCCGATTACGTTATTGCCATGATGCATTGGGGCGCGGAATACAAAAACGTTTCCCGCCAGGCCGAGCGCGACCTCGCACATCGGCTTATTGATAGCGGAGCCGATGCCATTATCGGCAGCCACCCGCACGTGGTGGAAGAAGCGGAAATTTATAAAGATAAACCTATTTTCTATTCACTGGGAAATTTTATCTTTGACCAGTATTTTTCCACCGAAACACAGCAAGGTTTAAGCTTAATTTTCCGCTTTAGCGACAAAGAGTTGAAAACCATTGACCTATTACCGTTTTATGGAAAAAATTCTCAAGTTATGCCGATGTTTGGCAAGCAAAAAGATGATTTTTTGAGCACTTTCATAAAAAATAGTCGTTTAGATGGTACAAAACTTATTAGCACCACCCTCGAAATAACACCATAAACTAAAATATAGATAAAAAAATATAATAAGGTTAAAACGCTAAAGCACCACAACATAAAAACATCACAACATTCTTTCCTATATCACCACTAATCCCTAACACCTACATATGTCCGGACACTCCAAATGGCACAATATCCAAGGCCGTAAAGGCAAACAAGACAGCTTGCGCAGCAATGCTTTTACAAAGATCGCCAAAATGATTACTGTGGCTGCTCAAAAGGGTAGTGACCCGACCATGAATTTTTCTTTGCGTCTCGCGATCGACAAAGCTAAAGACGTTGGCATGCCAAAAGACAATATTGATCGCGCCATCAAACGCGGAAGTGGCGAACTTGGCGACAACATCCAAATGGAACAACTTCTCTACGAAGGTTTTGGCCCGGGTGGCATCGCCGTACTTATCAAAGCCGTCACCGACAACAAAAATCGGGCTGTTTCTGACATTAAACACATTCTTACAAAATATGGTGGCTCACTTGGAAGTTCTGGCAGTGTCCAGTGGATGTTTGAAGAATGCGCAATTATTGCGCTGAGCAAAAACCAAATTACCAACCAAGACGAAACCGAACTCGCGCTTATTGAAGCTGGAGCAAACGATATTCAAACCGACGAAGAAGAAATAATGATCAAAACCACTATTAGTAATTTACAAAAACTTTTAACCACGGTAAAAGACCTGGGGTTTGAACCTGCGCGTTCTGGAGTTGAATGGCTGGCCAAAGAAAAAGTAAAGGTAGATGATGAAACCCGACCAAAACTTGAGAATTTATTTGGCGAACTGGAAGAAAATGATGACGTGGAAGAATATTTTACGAACGCAAATTAAACCTAATTAACCACCCAAATTCTGTTACTATTTTATATGTCTGAAATGCCTTCACCTTTTCGATTGCTTAAAAATTCTGAACTGAGAGCAATCGTAGCCGGTGGCCAAGCTGCGGATGACAAGGTGGGTTCCCCTCGCTTACAAGAACGCAAAAACCTAATCACACGTTTTATAAACACCGCTGAAGAAGAGTCTTTTTTAGAAGAAAATGAAACAGGACTGAAAATTACCCCAGCTGAATGGAAGGCCTTTGTCCGAAAAATCCAGAATATAAACCCTCAACCTCGGGATGAAAACAAGATCACTAACCTGACACAGACACTCTACTATTACGGAAGACGGAATAAGACTAGAGCAAATGAACCAAAAACATCTTTTGATTTGCCCCCGGAACTCAGTGTGACAGAGCTTTATGTTATTTCTATCATGATAAAGACTATTGAAACGGCTTGGCATGACCCTCATTTTATAGAGCGTATTACCCATAAAAAAGATTTATGTCTGTGGATAAAACTTATTAATTGTTTAAGCAAAATTAAAAATGACGGACGTTATCATAATAAAATTGCTGGCTTTGAATCAGACCAACTAGAAAATAGACTGGGTGAGAGTTATGCTTTTCTCGATAATCTGCTCCAACAGGCCACCACCCCCAAGCCATTAACGAGACAAGCACCGGCAATGGCTCGAATAACTCCTCGAACAGCCCAGCAGGCTCGAGAAATTCTTCGTTCTTCTTATGAAGAATGGATAAATAATCTTAAGGGTATGGTTGTATTACGCGAGCAACTAAAAAAATTGCTTATCTGTTTCCAGGACAGGGATCTCTTTTACCCACCCCAAGTTTTGGAAGAAATTTTAAACGTTCTTTATTTTAAAGAAGAAAGAGCCAAAATTATTAAAACCATTAAAAGCCAAGGGTGTGATTTTTTGACTGCCATATTTTATGACGACCAAAAACGTCTTAGAGAAAATCGGGATATTTTACGATACGGACTTTCCTATTTGCGCGAACAAGCTCATATATCAAATGATCCGAACCTTCAAGAAAATATTATAACTCTAGAAAATTTACTAAACAGCCCTTTACAACCCAGGATCGTTGGTCCGGGCGATTTATATTTTGTAAAACATTACCTTATTGCCATACAAAGTCTTAAAGATTTTGGTTTTTTAGAACACCTTCTTCCTTATTGCAATCCCACATCTACAAAATTAGACGCAGATGGAAATGCGCAACCTTTTACTACCTATAAGCTTAATAGCGGAAATTTCCACATAGAGGATAATGACTCAAAGGGATTAAAAGTTCACTACCAACCAGCCTACCTTATGATCGCTCTCGCAGATGTTATGCATTGCCAACATGCTTTAATAAAATAACTATGTCTTTTCTACGCATTCTCGGCATTGACCCTGGCTTTGGCCGAATGGGCTATGGAATCATTGAACAAAAAGCTAACAACGATTGGCGTTGTTTGGCGTACGGCTGTCTCGAAACTGATCCTAAAAAAACTTTCGTTGACCGGCTCGCCGAAGTACATAGCGAACTAGAAATGCTCATTAAAAAATTTTCCCCGACCCACCTCGCCGTAGAAGAATTATTCTTTTTCAAGAATCTCAAAACTGCCATCCAAGTGGCCCAAGCTCGCGGCGTTATCC
>CAZQNF010000028.1:0-9176 GCA_964594675.1 uncultured Gammaproteobacteria bacterium
ATGTGCACCAGAACAGGATAAGTGTACAGGATTTATTGATCATAACGACAATGATAAAGCCTATTCACTCATTAAAAATGACAAATTAACCAGTGGTGATTGTAATGGTTCGGTTAGTCAAAAAGCTGGTTGCGCATTATTTGATGAAATTGACAATCCAAATAAATATTGGTCAAGTGATGCCACCTATGCAGCAAGTGATAAAGTCAATTCAGAGCTCGTAAAACCAATTGAAGCCGGCAATCCTTTTGATAATGATGCCAATATTATTCTTAAAGTTGACCAAGACCGAGAGTGTGGGGAATGGCTCCAGTGTCAATCATCCCACCGTGTCTGGGATCAGCGCCTCAGTAAATGGAAAAATATCTGTGACGCTGTAGGACGTTGTAATGAGCTGCCAACGGACGCTAGTAACAGCAACCCAACCAATTGTGCGAATTGGGTAGATGGTGACGCAGAAAATTCAAATCAGACACTTAGTCCAGATTTATATGCCACCCGCAACACCACCTGGAAAGGTATGGATTATGACGGTTATTCACTTCTTAATTTGTTTCCGATTGAAGAAATAGCTCAAGTAAATGTTTCAATTAGTACAGCCAACCCAGATTGGCGTCTCGCTAAAGTAATTCCTTGTGGAGGTGTAAACTGCGCTGATGGAAAAGCTATAACTGATGCATCTTGTAAGATAGTGAATAAAAATAATCCGACGTGCGGTCGTGGTGCAAGTGGAACTTGTGTGAATAATGTTTGTCTGCAAAATATTAATGGTAAAGCCAATATTAATACAAATTTAGTAACTCAGAGTTGTCGAGCCTATCCAGAAAAAGATGCACCGTTCCCAAATTCTACTTTTGCTGTTAATAGTCAGGATTTCAGCGATGCCAAATTTTGTCAGGAGTCTTCACAAAGTAAACTTGACTCTAAAGGGATTCGTATTACCAAATCTCTTAACGAACAAGGCACGAGTGACCAAGCCGCAGCTTATAAATGCGAGTGTGATTATACCAAAGCAGAATACGGCGATTCTTTGGTCAAATATTGGAGCTATACTCAGCCTAATAACAGTCCTAATTTGGATGACCATATTCCTGGGTCAGCAGATAGTAGTGGTCAAATTAAAACTGATGTCTTAGAAGGCGTATGTTTAGGAGGTTCAAAGGATGGAAATTATTGTAAATCCGATGACGATTGTTCTAAGATGGTGGCTAATAATAAGCTGGTAGATGGAAGCTGTCAGATTTTAAAACGAAATTCAAAATTGGTTGGTTGGAAAGGTTTTTGTTTAGAGCAGGATTTATCAAGGACTATTAACGGTGACCGCAATCTTCATCCATGTCTTACATGGCTCCCGGTTGATTCTTTGGTGGGAGCGGTAGATATAAATAACCTGTACCCAGAAGCAGGCTATCAACCAACTTCCAATGCTGGTAAATTCTATTGCGTACAGGCAAAAGTTGCTGGCGGCAAGAGCGCAGCCGAAGTACGTAGTGGAAACAGTACCTTAAAAATAGATTCAAATACTGAAGTCATGAAATATAGTAGTTTTGAACCAAACGCTTTAGAACAAACTATAACCAAGCAAGATATTGAGCGAATTGATTTTAGTGTGCTCAGCCGTGATAATGAAGATGCGCCTTTAAATAGTACGTTCTCAATTTGGCCCAATGATCCTACAAAAGAAAAACCTCAAGCTGTCTATTCTATAAATGGCCTAGATAAAATATCTGGCAATGCCGGCGGTTCAGCTGGTCATGGTATTAAGAGTGGAAAAGTCGTAACAGGGAGTTATTTGGGCAGTGATAGTGAATTTATACTTTTCTATTCAAGTGATTCCGGTGATGGGGTTCCGGTCGTCACAAGTGATGATGGTGACATATGTTTAAGTGCGGATGGACAGTGTGATGCAATAGGAGGGAATCCGTTTAAGACAACAGGTATTACCGCCCGTCGAACTGAAGAGGCTTATAAAAAAACCGGCGCTCCTGCCCCAGAAAATTGGTCGATTAAAGGTTTTTTTGGTGAACAGAGTTCTAATCTACCGGATGGTTGGGTTGTTAGTACGGGCCAAAAAGAACTCATGTGTAATGTCAAAAGTAAGTATCAAAATTGGAATGCGGTAAGTGTTAAATTTGATCCAATTACCGGGCGTTTAGTTGGCTATGAGTCTCTATACTGTAATAATTCTGGTTCAGGCAGCTCGCTTAACTATAAAGTTACCTTCAAAATAAAACAGGTCTGTAGCTTTGTGGCGGAAACGACCGTTGATATTAACTCTCCAACAGCGGCTTGGACCAATCGTATTTGGTCTGGTAATAAGGCTAAATTTTCTCTACCAACGTTAGGGTATAATTACAAGACCGATGCTGCGCCGTTTGGTAGTTTGGAAATGAATAGTTTTAACCCACCATCAAATTCTGCACCAGTGGTTATGTCGCCGTTTGATAAACCAAAAGATCAGATAGACGAGACAAAAGGCTGCAATGGTATGCCACTTACTACGTGTAATTTTTCTGACAGTCTTAAAAATGCAAAAAATCAATTTAACGTTGGGGCCGCTTATAGTTGCGAAGGGGCAGGTTGTAATAATGTACAAATTGACAGTAGTACTGGAGAAGAAGTTTATGCTTTAAAACCAAGTCCAGCCATTGGCCAAACATTCAATCAGGCTGTTGGTTTCTTGCACCAGATTTTTGCTCGAGTTTATACCACCCATTTTATAAATGGCGGTGATAAACCATTTTGGACAACTGATACTAATTATAGTAATAGCAGTAAATTTGTTTCTGATATTACTGAAACAGCCGAACCAATTCCGAAAACGCCGATTGTTTTGCCTGTTGGTAACTGTAATTCTAATGATGAATGTATAGAGGGTATTACTACGCCCGGACTTACCGTAAACGATCGCAGCGATCAGGATGTGAAAATATTTACCAATACTGGACGAGTATTCTTAAAATTCTTCGGCTTTGCCGATAGCGACCATATGCCGCTTCGCCAAGTAAAGATTGATTGGGGAGACGGAAAAACTCCGCTTGAGTATAGTGGTTTGTATCGCAATCATCGTGGCATGGTGGAAGCGACTTGTAAACTTGACAGTGCTGCTAATGTCAAAAAGTGTCAGGTAAAAGAAATAAAAGATTTTTATTGTGCCACTGACAGTACGTGTATTGCAAGTTTTGGTGCCGGGAGTACATGTAATACCCAACCAGGAGTAAATCGTTGTATTGTTAATCGTTTCTTAGATCAAAAATGTGTTAGTGATGACGAGTGTAGTCCGCAACCAATTTGTATCACCGACCAAACGAAAGTAGATAATTTTGGTCAGATTTTAGAGCAAACCTGCGATAATGCTTATTTCCAGTTTGATCATACGTATAGATGTAATATAAAAGATGTAAGACCATCGAGTGAATGTGGTAATAATCCATCGCTCTACCCAAATGGTTGTTGTAAATTTAAACCTAAAGTTCAGATTAAGGACAATTGGGGATGGTACAATGGAGTTTGCCCAGGCGGGCCCGGTGGTAATGGTTGTTATGATAAACTCAAAGATGGTGTTGACGCAGCCCAGGTTGATAACCAGCCTTTGGTAAGAGGAGATTTTGAGACAGGAGAAAGTTTTGAACAGCGTGTCAAGGCTCGCGAC
This sequence comes from uncultured Gammaproteobacteria bacterium, assembly GCA_964594675.1. Classification (GTDB taxonomy): domain Bacteria; phylum Patescibacteriota; class Patescibacteriia; order Magasanikbacterales; family GWA2-37-8; genus CAZQNF01. The sequence goes on from CAZQNF010000028.1 coordinate 3,653, forward strand.
GCTGCTGTTGCTGCCGCGGCTGCTGCCGGTTTATCGGGCAATGGAAATGACGAAGGAAACCTGGTAAATGGTCCGTGGACATCCTTTAGTAAAGAAATTTTGGTCGCCCCAAAACTCAGTAGATAGAACAAATAAAAACACTGTTTAAATTGTAAACAGTGTTTTTTGTTTTAGATTTGTGAGGTAGCTATGTTATCCCCAAGGTTTCTTAGTAGTGAGTGAGGTGAAGCTGTGCTATAATATGAGCAATCTAATTTTATCCCATGTTACTTGCTATTAAAGAAAAAATTCAGGGTTTACTCATCTCTTTTTCTCTCAAAAAGCGCTCAAAGTATTTTGGCGCTCTTTTTATAGTTTTGGCTGCAGTTACATTTTTTGCGCCAGGTGTTCATGCTCAAGTGTTAAGTACGGCTGCGGGTTGGTTAGGGGATGCAATGTCTTGGGTTTTATTGGTATTATCGACTTTGTGTTTAAAACTTACGCTTTTTATTGTAAGTTTTATGATTGAAATTGCGGGTTATAATGGGTACTTGGATTTAGATGCTATAAATACTGCATGGGTGTTGGTTCGCGATTTTGCCAACATGGGTTTTATTATCGTGCTTCTAGTAATTGCGTTTGGTACTATTTTAGGATTGGAATCCTATGAGTGGAAAAAAATGCTCCCAAAACTCGTCTTTGCAGCTGTTATAGTAAATTTTAGTCGAGTAATTTGTGGTGCGCTTATCGACATCTCGCAGATTCTCATGAATACATTCTTAAACGGCATTGCAGCTACTGCGGGTGGTAATATTATTACCATGTTTAATTTAACCCAGATTAAAGATTTGGCTACAGGAGTTTCTCCTGATCAGCTTACACAAACTGGGGCTACCTTAACCGCTTCATTAGCCGCGTTTGTTTTTTCGGCTTTGATAATGGTCATACTGGGAGTATTTTTAATACTTTTAGTGAAGCGTGTAGTTTATTTGTGGGTACTGATTGTAATTTCTCCTTTGGCTTTTGTTCTGAATGTTTTACCGCAAACGGAAAGTTTTAGTAAAAAATGGTGGAATAAGTTTAATGATCATTTGATTACTGGGCCAGTACTTTTATTTTTCATGTGGCTGTCGTTAATAATTTTTGGCGGAGGAAATATCAGTGTGCATTTAGCCGACAATTCATATATTGATGATAGTTTAAAAATAAGAAATGGTTCTTCTCTTGAAGCTGATAAAATTGGGAGTCAAAACGCAGGTATTGGCAAAGCTTTGGCATGGGATCAAATGGTTAATATGATTCTGGCCATTGCCTTTCTCTTTATTGGGGCAGCTATAGCCACAGAGATTGGGGAAAGTGGCGCTGGCTTATTAGGACGTTTAACAGAAGTTGCGGAATTTGCTGCTGGTGTGTGGATTGGTAGAAAAATTTTAGGAAAAGCAAAAGATGCTGGTTCTGCTACAGTTGGTTGGGCTGCCAATAAAATACCTTTTGTGGGTGGTGACGCTTGGAGGCGACGATGGAGTTTTGCGGGTGCAGCGGTGAGTAACCAGTGGGGAAAAGTTAAAAAAGCTAGAAATGATTTAGCAATTAGTGTTGAAGATGCCAAAACTCCTCGACCATGGTATAGCTTAAGCGGCGCAGTGAGAGGGGTGATAGCCAGTGCTCTGCAAACAGATGAAAGAGCGGATAAAAAACTAAAAGATATGAAAGCCGCAGCAGAGAATAGACAAAAAGAAGTTGAGGAATCTTTAAGTACGAGTGATTCATATAGTGGAGAACAGAAAAGAATTACGGCTGCCCGTGCCCGCCGAGCGGAAAAATATTCTGATGTAAAAAAGAAGCAGAAAGAAGCTGTGATGGATATGGCTCAGTTTTGTAAAGGTCCTGATGGTGCAAAATATTCGTCCGATGATCAAATTAAACTAGCGGAAAAAATTGCGGCGGCTGAAGTTGGGGCAAAAGCCTTGGAAAAAGAAAAAGATTCTACTGAGTCAGAATTAGAAGCCGCTCTTCATCATGGTCATGGACTGGATGCCAAAGCGGCAGGTGACTATGTTCGATCTAGTGAGAAATTAGCTGCAGAGGAAGTTAGAAATAGAGAACTTCACAAAGAACATGAGCTGTCTCAAGCTATGGATAAAGTTAAAGCTTTGCGTGATGCTGGTCAAAATTTAAAAGCTGCTAATTTAATCAAATCTACTTATCAGCATTTCAACGAAGAGGATGAAAAGGCCCTGTCGGTGATGGACCAGGGTGAACGTGAATCTTTGGCGCGTCAGGTGGGAGTAAATTTAGGAGGAGATCCTTCAAATATAAAAGATCGTGTGAGATTGCTTAAGTTGGCTGCACAGAATAATGCCGAAGAATTTAAAACGGTAATAACCGGCTTGTTAAGACCACTCTATAAAGATGCGGCTGGGAATGATATTGATATTCAAATTACTGATGATAATCGCGGACAATTATTGTTAGAAGCCTCAATGGGAAGAAGAATACAAAATGTAGCTGAATTTAGAGATGCTCAGGCTAGATTAGACACTGATGTTTATGGCACGAAAGATGAATCTCAGGCTGTACAATCTTCTCTAAGAGATGCGCTTAATTCTATGGGTAGTAAAGGGCAAGTTGGTTGGGTTTCAGGAGTGGCCAAAGAAGATAATTTAGGCCGAGCAATTACCGGCAACCCAGTTGAATATGGGTATGTTATGCCGACAGCTTTTTCAGGTACAGGGGCAGGAGTTAATAGGAAAATGGAGGATCAAGTGGGAACTCAAGATTGGTTCGCAAATGGTAAGGTTGATACGAGGTCTATGATTAATCTAGAAGGAGCTGTGAATACTAAAATAGATCGAACAGATCGAGATAAAACTAAGATTACTGCAGTAACTCCTGAGCAAAGACGGCGCTTAGTAAATATTTTTGGAAGATTTGGTGATCCGCGTGATGTAGCTAGTGGATTTGATAGAAAGTTCTCAGGATCGGTAAATGATGTTGCCCAATATCAAGGCACATCTTTACGAGATATGGCAGAAATGTTTAGAGATTTGGATGCAAAATATACAGCTGATAATAAATCAGACGTGTACGATGAAATAGTAGAAAACCAATTTGGTCCACTGTATCGAGAATTAGAAACACGATACCCGGGTATCGTAAGACGAGTGTTTTAGTTTATAAGTTGAAATCCATAATCTAGTTGGTAAGAACTATGATATTCCCATTACAAAATTTAAATTTAGAACAGGCTCAACAAGAGGAAGAAAATTTTTTAAAGGATCTTCTTGATGTTGAAAAAACTGAAGAAATATGGTTGAGGCTTAATGAAAATTTTGTTCAACTTTCTGATTTTGAAATTCAGCCATATTTTTTAACGTATTGGCGCTGGTATGCAGAGTTGGCTTGGCAAAGGTTTAATCTTTTATCTCAAGAGGAATTGATAAATTTGGTAATGGGGCGAATGGTACCAATTTTGTTTCTGCAAGGGTATGATGTCTTTAACCAAATGATGTGGTATTTTAAACTCCATACATTTGAAGAGAAAGACAGTTCGGATTTGTTTGTTAAAATTAAAAGCAGCTTTTTAGCCTCAAATGCTGTGTTGGGAAAGTATAGAGGAGCTGAGGTTACTGTAGCTCAAATGGCCCAAGAATTATTTTCGCAGCGTAATGTTGCCAATACAGATTCCATGAAACGGGCAGAATATTACGCCAAAATGCAGGAAGTACTGTATCCAAAAAATGATCCTTTGTTTAATCGTTTTATTTTGAGTAGTCCTGAAGTAGCTATAAATAATTTTATAGAACTTTATGCTTTTTTTGACCAAATTCAACCTAATCAAATACGGCAAATAGTTTCAAATCACTGTGAGCCTCCAATAATTGTACAGGAAGATAAAAATGAAGAAGATGTTGAATTTTCAGAAAAGTTGGTAGAAAATGATGAAGAGGATCTTGCGCAAACATCACAGCAGGATTTAAGCGTTAATCAAAATACCGTAAATTTAACAAGTAATAATCGTGAAGTTGCTCTTGATGTTGAGGTAAAAGAACCTGAAATTTTGCTTCCTCAGCCAATACCGCCAAACGAAATTGTATCTATAAAAAATATTGAGCCTCAAATAATATCTAAAGAGGTGGAGAAGGAAGTTGAACAAGAACAACCTGTAGCTCAACCTGTTCAATCAGAAAATAAAATTAACCGACCTGGCAACCCAACTATTCAAAATATGGTAGAAGCAGTTTTTCCGCCAGCAGCTGACGGCCAAATTGAAGATACGGCTGGAGTTATAAAAATGTTGGGCTCCCTCGCCGACCGTTACCAAGATCCAAGTATTGTAGAAATTTATTATTACAACGAAGAAGAGGGAAATTTTCAGTGGAAAGAGTGACGAATGTTTTTCCGTCCAAGGCGGATCAGCCTGGGGCTGAAGGTTTTAAATTGTTTTTGAAAAATCTACTGTATCAATGGTGGTGCTTAATATCGTTCAACCCAACAACTACAACCTAAATATATGGCACAAGAACCAACAATTTTGGTAAAAAAAGCTGATGGCACCACCGAGCGTGTGCCGCTTTCGGCTGTGAAAAAAAAGAATGCTGCTGCGTCTATGCCCGCCAACTCTTCAACGAATATGGCGAGTGCAAATACTACTCAAACTGCTCCAATTAATCCTAAATCCAAAACACCTGCTTCATCGCCTACAATGCTACCCAAATCTCCAATGCCACCAAATATTCAGGAGATTAAAACTCAGCCATTAGTAATTAAGGAAAAAACGATGTCGCCATCTTTGTCTCAAACATCTGCTCCGGCAAATGATTTTTCCGTACCACTCGAGGAATTGCAGCCGTCCCAAGTTTATCCGGTTGCGAGCGATGCGCGCTCAGAGACCGTTGATGCGGTGATAAAAAATGTGTCTTTCGTTCCACCGTCAGCTTATTTGTCGCGGCTCAAAAGTATTATTCGTTTGCGACTCAAGGATATTCGTACGGAAGAGGAAACGTTGGAAACACTTCAAAAACCAGTAGATCAGGGAGGGCTTAGTTTTACGCTTCTACAAGCTCAAGAAATTGCCAGTCAGTGTGCTGGGATGATTCAGGGTAATACAGTGCAACCAGTTCCTGTTTCTCCAGCTCTGGAAGAGGTAAAATCTGTTTCCGCTTCCCAGACAAATTTTATGACCGAAGAAATGGTAACGCCGATTGTACCAACTACACCATCTCTACAAAAATTATCCGGTAAGCCGGCTGTGGACAGTGCTAAAAACGGGTCTCTCATGATGGATATTACCAGTAAACCCGTAAAACTAACCCCTATTGAAGAAATTGCTTATTTTACACTGGTAGATTTTCGACGATTATCACCGCAAATAAAAGAAGCGATTATGCGCTTAGAGCAAAAATTTACCAATTTAAAAGATGAATCATATTTGCTATACTTAGAAGCATTGAACATCTGGCAAAAAAGTCCGCTCTATTTGCAATATATCCAAGCTATTGATGAGTCGTTTGCCAAACGTGCGTCAATATCAACGGTATTGAGT
>CAZQNF010000029.1:0-8727 GCA_964594675.1 uncultured Gammaproteobacteria bacterium
CACCATCCCGCCCAGAGATATAACCGCGATTTCCGCTGTTCCGCCGCCAATGTCAATAATCATATGTCCCGATGCCGCGCCAATCGGAATATTAGCGCCAATTGCCGCCACAATCGGCTCTTTAATAATATAAGCCGCTCGGGCGCCAGCCGCAATGGTCGCATCAATAACTGCACGGCGCTCAGTAGAAGTAATACCGCCCGGCACGGCTACCATCACCTCCGGTCGAAACAAACGAAAATTTCCTAGTGCTTTATTAATAAAATACCTAAGCATTGCTTCGGTAGTATGATAACTCGCGATCACTCCATTTTTAAGCGGACGCTCAGCAATAATAGTATCCGGCGTGCGCCCAATCATGTCTCTCGCCTCAATACCAACCGCGATTACTTTATTGTCAGCTTTAGAAATCGCCACTACACTTGGTTCATTCACAATAATGCCTTTTTTTGGCACGTACACCAACACATTTTTTGTTCCGAGATCAATGCCAATTTTTCTACTAAACATAGGAAGTATTAAAACCAAGAATGATTAAAACTTAACGGCAAAATTTCTATCCACACTTAAATCGGTCTGATACGTATAAGCAGTATCGCCATGGTATCGAATTAATTCGGAGGGTGCTGCAAAATTCAATTTTTTTTCAAAACCCAGATTAAGACTTAACGGTATTTTTCCAGTTCCTAATTGTTTTTGCACGATTAGACTGTATGTTCCGTTTTTAATCTGATTCTCAATACTTGGTGATAGATCATAGATAAAAGATAAATTTCCGGTTTGACCAGGTTCAATGGTAGCATACACTCCAAACCAGGTTTTGCCGAGCTCTTGACCACTCCCGACTTCAAAAGTGCTCTTTGCAGTACCGTTTACATCTACCAGCTTAGAACCTGCTGGAACGAACACCCGCGCGTAATCTAGATAACGAGTGGTACGCCAATCATATTTTCCAGCATTGGTATACGTCATCGTGGCGATGGCTTGGTAATGACCATTTACCTGACGAATCGTATAATCTAAACTTCTTTTCATAACCGCATCGGTTTTAAGCGCACCCAAGTTGGCATCGGCGACCAAAAGAAAATCGCTGGTTGAAGACACGAATGTACCAGCCCAATTTTTACTTATGAGAATATTTTGCGCCTCCGGAAGCGACGAATATGCAATAATTTGTTTTTGATTCAGTAAATCTTGGGCCAGAGCCAAAAATTGTCCCCAGTGCGTAAAAACATCTTTGGTTAAGCGTGCCATCATGACACCGGTCAAATCCTGAAGAGCTTGTTTGCGCTGATTAAAATTTTGCCCCTTATCTTCATACCCATATTCTACCTCATACTCAAGTTTCTTGGTAAAATTATCACTTGTATATGTTTCCCCATTCAATGTAATAGGTCCGGTAATTTTAAGAATCTCTTCCATCACGGTTGGAGTAATGCCAATAACTGCCGTAATTTCATCGGCTGCCACCCCTTTTTGCAATTTATACAGCTCCAGTGTTTTTTTACTAGAAACTGCAAAATCCGGTGACCAATTACTATCGCGAAAACCCCAACGTTTCACCTTTAAATACTTAGCAATCGGCTCGGGCGGAACTGAGGGAAAATCTTGAGGTGCTAAATTATCAAAAATTTCCGTACCCTCCACTTTTAAAATGTGTGGTGTACCTTTATCTATTCGAACCGTAGCGTAAGCTCCAATAAAGCCTCCGCCCGGACGCAATTCCGTATTATTAAGAAATAACACCAAATACGTTTGAGGCTTTTCAAAACCCAAAACCTGTTGCAAAGCATTTTGTTCCTCATTTTTTACTCCTGCACTATTTGAAACAACTTTTTTAATAACCTGCTCCGCAATCACTTGCTGCAATTCACCGCTGTCAAATTTAGCTTTCAGATACATTATCCCTCCAGCTAAAAAAACCAAAACAACCAAGATAACAATAAGAATTTTTTTACGCATAGATTATGAATTATGCCGCTGTTTGGCGGAGACATTAAAACCTAAATATTTTCCTAAAGCGAGTCGCGTTATGGCGTCAATACACGGAACCGAAGAAAAAAGTATTAGCGATACAGGCAAAAGAATCCATTGGAGCAAAAGATACAAATAATTATGCCGCCTAAATTGCTTGGGACGCGGCGGCATCATCAGCATGCTTAAAATCATCGACAAAAATAGTCCGATTAACCCCAGTTGCATTAAAATCCGCAAAATTTCTGGCGTGTTCAGAAACAAAACACTATTTTTAATCTCTTCAGTCGCAAGCCAAAGCGGCAGTCGCCCAATCACTGCCACCAAAATAGAAATCACTGCCCAACTCCACTTGCCCTCAAACTGAATAAAAAATATTCTCGCTTTTTTATACCAAGGAATTTCCGGGTGTTTTTTAAATTCCCAAAGCAGATACGGAATATGCTCGGTTCCCCACGCCCATCTGCGCTGCTGCAAATACAAATTTTTAAGACTTTGCCACATGCTCGCATCATACACTGTATCCATGGATACTGGAATATAGAGCGGAGTTACTTCGTAATTGCCCGAATACCTCAGCCAACATTGAAAAAAAATGCGAGAATCTTCGCTCAGAATATTTTTAGCATGCCCGCCCACATCAACTATGGCCTGAAAACTCATGCTATGAGAGGAAAACGTTGACAACCTATCAATTCTTGCCAAACTAAAAAATACCCAAAAACTTGTCCCGAGCGCCATAATTCTAAGCGGTGCTGCTGATTCCCAAATATTATTGTTATACAATGTAACCGGCTGAAACGAACTGCGCGTTGGCGTTGGGTGGGTGCAGTACATGTAACTTAAATGAGACAAATACTCCGGATGAATTATGGTATCAATATCAAAAATTGAAACAATTATTTCCGCATAATTCCACCCCTTTTGGTCGACAAATTTCTTAAATTCTTTCTCCGCAAAATGAATATTAGAACCTTTCCCAGGTATCTCGTCTGGTAAATTTTCCGGGTGCAGATAAAACAAAACACTCGCAAAACTCTCGCCAAAATCTTGCTTTACCTTTTCTTGTATACCCAAAAAATGTTCACCTTTACGTTTTTCTCCAGACAAAACTATATATACTAAGTTAGCCGGATACGTGGAATCTTTCAAAGCACTTAAAGTGGAAAAAACAATTTTATAGTCTTCGTTATAAATGGGCAGAAAAATAACATGTATCTTATTTTTCCAGCCAGGAAATTCTTGTACGAGCTTGTCAAACCAACGAATTTTAATCGCCCCCCGATACCTTCGCCAAGAAACAATCAGATAAAAAGAAAAATATATAACCCTGAGCACCCAGTACACGTCAAAAACAATACTCACATAAATCACTGCGAGGGGCGTAAACCAAGAAAAAAAACATACCCCAAGAAGTGTTCCCCATACCGCTACGGCCGGCAACATTTCATAGAAGCGATAACGCTGATAATTGGTGAGGAGCATAATCTGTTTAGGATTTTTTTATACCAATATGCGGCGGATACTTATAGAGCGGCAGAGCATAGCGCGAAGTTGATGTAGTTTCTGAAACGTCTTCTCTTTTGAGAGAACGCACCCCAAACCCATGCACCAAACTTAACGTATTTACTACTGTTACAACAATCCGAGCCACACTAAAACGTTCGCCACCAAAAATCATTATGACTTGCTTAACATCACTCCAACTTTTATTTTCAGACTCGAGAAAACGGACCAGTTGGGCTAAAAAAGGCTGTAGACTTACTTGCTCTACCTCGTTTACCTCATTTTCTAACGGGAGTGCCCAAGTAAAAATAAAAGTATCGCTGGGTGTAATCGTAATAAAAAGCTCCATACTTACTCTAAGGTATTTACCAGTTCAAGATGCTTAGTCTCAAAAATATGATACAAAAAGACATCACTTAATTCTTTACGCTCGGCGAGCTCGGCTTCGTCCATCGCGGTATAGCGAATACTTTGCCCCAAAAATTTTTCAAACTCGGCAATCAGTTCATCGAGTTTTTGCAAATCAATCTTCCCCACCAACAAAATATCGGTTGGCGACTGGGTATCCTGGGTAAAAAACCCGGCAATAACCAAAAGTTTTATTTCTCCCACCAGTTTTAACCGTTCGATATATTCTCGTTGTTCGATTAATTGAGCTTTAAAGAGCAGGGCTTTTAGCTCACTAAACAACAAAAAATTGGCATCAAGCTGATAGTACTTGGTTCTTTCAATAGTCTGACCAACCAGGTTATCGACTGGCTTAATTACCCCAATCTTCTCTAAATGGCTTAACTCACGACGAATTCCATTGAGCTGCGCATCGGTGAGGCGAGCCAGTTCACGGCCATAAAACAAGGTGGTAGGCGACTGAAAAAAGATCTGCATCAGCTTTACCCGGGTTTTAGAACCAAAAAAGTGTTCAAGCATAGAAATAGCTTTTTTTGTCTGCGTTAAAGATAAAATTTAGCTTCATTAAAGCTTAATACCTACCAAATCGTTATTTTTACGATCTTTTTTTGCACACAATCTTTGACGGAGAAATTGAGCTTATAGTATAATGTTTTAGTGCTAAAAGTCAAAGTTTATGAATTTTCACTTGGAGCTCAATGAATTTTTCGTTGAAGGAGGAAATAACGAAAAATCACATGTTCTCCTCCATATTACTGAACCAGGCTCTCTTGATGAATACAGCAAGGGCTATTTCTTTTCGCTCATTGAAACCGAATCTGGCAGTGCGGATGATATTTCGAATGTCCAAGAATTTATCAATGAAATTGAAAATAACTATTACCTTCACCCCGACGAAAAAAGAGAAACCGCTTTTGAAACGGTTCTGGAAAAAAGCAACAACCAAGCTTTTGCCATTACCGGCAGCGGCATTGTTTGGAATGGCATGATCGGTATTCTCTACCAAAACGAAATTCTTTTCAGTTTTTTTGGTACCCCGCAAGCTCTCGTTATTTACAAAACTCCGGAAGGCGGCTATAAAAAAATGGACTTAGTAGCCCTAAATACCCCGTCTCAGAGCGAAAACAAACAGCTTTTCTCCGAAATGATCCAAGGTAAAATTAGCATTCATGATTACTTTGTGGTTGGTTCAAAACATCTGAGCGAATATATTAATCACGATCGTTTACAAAAAATCATTACTACCCGCTCCACCACCCAAAGCGTTGAACATATTAAAAACGTTCTCACGGACTTAAAAACTGAGTTGTCTTTCGGTGGTTTTATCATGCGCTTGTCAAAAGAAAAAAATATTCAAACCACCAAATTTCCCCGCGAACGTTCGCAAAATTCCGAAAAATCCCTCAATTCTCTTTTTACCACCGAACAAAATACTGCTCACACTCTGTCATCGTCCCTCTGGCCCGAACTTAATAAAAAAATCCAATCATTCATAGATAAAAAAATCGGAAAATCAGATGTTTCCTCTCCCCCACCCCGACCAACCCCCGTAAAAAATTTTCTCCCTAACCGCCGCCCACAGTCTGCCCAAGGAACAAGAGATAACCCAGTTACCGAACAAGAACCCTGGATGAAATGGCTCCTCATTATTCTTAAATACATCAGCAAAGCTATTGCCTGGATTTTATCTTTACTCTACTTAGGTTTCCAAAGGTCCATACTTTTTTTCCAGCACATTTTTTTTATCATTACCAACCACCAAAACCAGCGCCGGTCCATAATGCAAGCCTGGTCCAAATGCTGGCACGAGCGTAAAGCTAACGTCAAAAATTTACCAAAAACCACCAAAATAATGCTGCTTATTTCAGCACTGCTTATCGGTATTTTTATCGGTACTTTGTTTTACCTCAGACACCAAAGCAAGCTCGCTGCTGATAAAAAAATCTACACGCAAAATATTGAAGCCATCAAAAAATATCAGGTCAACGCAGAATCAGCTCTCATTTACCGCAACGAAAGTCAGGCTAGCCAGGAATTGACTGATGCCCAAAACCTCATGAAAACAACATGCCCTGATACCACTTCCCCCAAAGCAACCGAGGACTGTAAAAAAGCCGCCAATGATTTAGAACAACTCTCCTATAAAATCCGCAAGTTTACACTGCTACCCGCAACTACTCTCGCCGAATGGGCAAGTACTAAACTGCAAAACATTGTAACTATAAATAATACCCTTTACGCCTACAGCGACACCACTTCCAGTCTTTATACCTACAATCTTCTCAGCAAAGAAGCTGGTGTACTTTCCCCACCCAGCTCGCTGGAGTCTATAAAATTCGCTGCGCTTGGCACAAATAGCCTACTCATTCTCACTAAAGATAATAAACTAGTGGAATACAACCCCACTGACCAAAGCTGGAAAAACCAGGATATGAACTTTAAAGATCTTGGCACTATTGTAGACGAGTTCTTCGTGTATAACAGCCGCTTGTATACCATAGACGCAACCCATAACCATATTTATCGGCATAATGCCACGAACACTGGTTTTGGCCAAGGCCAAGATTGGATCACAGATAGCAAGATAAATATAATCGGCACAGTCAGCACTGCTATTGATGGCAATATTTTCCTCCTCAAAAAAACCGGCGAAGTCATAAAACTTACTCGCGGCCAAGGACAAAATTTCACCGTTCCTACAGTTAACCCAACTCTTACCAGTGCGAGCAAAATCTGGACTTCCACTGACAGTGGCAGCCTATTTATTCTTGACAGCGACCAAAAAAGAATTCTCACCCTCGATAAAAGCGGCAATTTTAAACTTCAACTCACTGCCAAAGAACTGATTTCTCCAACCGGTCTTACGGTTGATGAAAGTAAAAAAACGATTTATATTACTGACCAAGGCAAGATTTTACAGATGAATTACTAAATCTAAGAATAATAAAAAATCCGGATATTCTCCGGATTTTTTAAACTTTTGAAAGTATTATTTCAAAGTTACTTTTCCGCCAGCTTCTTCAACTTTCTTTTTCATATTCTCAGCGTCAGCTTTCGCCACACCTTGTTTAATCATAGCTGGAGCTTTGTCTACTATACCTTTAGCATCAGCGAGACCAAGACCGGTAAGTTCTTTTACCGCTTTGATAACATTGATTTTGTTAGCACCAGCGTCAGTAAGCTCAACATCAAATTCGGTTTTCTCTTCAGCAGCAGGAGCACCAGCGCCAGCAGCAGGAGCAGCCATCATCATGGCAGGAGCAGCAGCAGAAACGCCGAATTTCTCTTCCATCGCTTTTACGAGTTCAGAGAGCTCAAGCACGGACAATTGTTCAACTTGAGTAAGAATGGTTTGGATTTTATCAGACATATTTTTAATATAAATTAAACAGCCTTTTTATCTTTATAGGCATTAAGTACATTGTAAAGACCGCGCAAAATTCCGGCCGAAGCATTCACAAAGCCAACGATTGGTGCATTGAGCGTACCAACCACCTGACCTAAGAGTTGCTGTTTACCCGGTAAACTCGCGAGATTTTTTACCATTCTAGCGTCGATGAATTTTCCTTCAAGCACACCGCCAAAAAGTTTTACGATGTCGTTAGTTTTAGCAAAATCATTAACGATTTTCGCTGCCACCACTTCATCGTTCATACCCATGAAAGTGGCCACACCACCATCAAAGATACTTTTATCGACTCCCATAATACCAGCTTCTTCCAAAGCTTTTCGTACAAGAGTCTTTTTTGCTGCCAGCACCTCAATATTTTCTTTGCGGCAGTTTTTGCGGAGTTCTTCCGCCTTAGCAACCGTTAAACCTTGAAAATTAGCAAAAACAATGCCTTTGGCTTGTTTCATACCAGTTGTCAAAGATCCGACCGCTTCGTGTTTTTGTTGTTTTGTTTTAGGCATACAAACAAAAAATCTGTGTTATCCACAGACATAATTTTGGGCGACTTCGACCTTCGAACCGCTTACTTAAGCGGTAAAGTGCACCTCGGCAGGCTTATTAAATCGCTTGTAGAAGCGAACCCTGCTGTCTATGGTTAGAGAGAGTATACCCAGGTTTTAGAAAAGAGTCAATACCCAGAGCAACCACTCACAAACACTACCCAATTTAACTCATTTATAGATGCTTGACAAACCAATACGGAAGTCTTAAGTTTTAAATATTGTTTTTCTTTTTCAAAATCATGCCCAACAAAACAGAACTTCCAACGAATCCATTTTTTAACACCCTCCACCCAGCTGAATTATCATGGCTACGAGAATACGAAAAACAATTTACAACACTGCTTTCCAGATGGAAAAGTGGTTGGCGACCAAAAAATCTTCGGCACGAGCTTGAAACTACAGTTGCACAATGGTTAGAAATAACTACTCCCCAACAACTCGTGGAGTATATCACCCAAATTACGCATTCTGCCAAAAGTATCCTATGGCAGAGCATAGCTCTCACCAGCGAACAAGAAGCACAGGCATATTTGGTTGGCTCAAATAAACTTGAGCTCAACGTCATAGCCCAAATTGGTTCTCCTCTAGCCAACCGATATGGAAAAAATGCGTCTGTCCAATTTTGTCTCGCCGCAAATCTTAAAAAGCAAACTTCCTACGCAGAGATAATAGCCCATTTTCTTGGCGACAGCGAAAGCTTGCGACTCATAGTATTTCCAGGACTACTGCTACAAGAAATAACCGAAGGAAAGTTTAAAGTAAACATTATTCCAAACTAGACACAGCTTCAGTAAAACTTCTTTTTTATTGAAAATCCACCTTCAAATCATACCCAGACATCGGTATGGAAATACCCGACGCGCAATGCGAAAATGATAGGCATAT
>CAZQNF010000030.1:0-8702 GCA_964594675.1 uncultured Gammaproteobacteria bacterium
TGATAAAAAAAGTAATGAAAATACTACCACTCTTCTTCATCAGACTATTAAAAAAGTAAGCGAAGATATTGAAGCCATGCGTTTTAATACGGCTATTTCTGCACTTATGGAACTGACGAATGAAATGACGAAAGAAGAAAATATTGACAAAGACGATTATGCGGTTTTGATTAAACTTCTTTCACCGTTTGCTCCACATATAAGTGAAGAATTATGGGCAAACTTAGGAAATGATCAAACTATTGCTATTAGCGATTGGCCCAAATACGATCCAAATCTTATTCAAAATAAAACGCTTCAGCTGGTAGTTCAGGTTAATGGCAAAATGCGCGATAGTATCGAGCTTAATGCTGATATTTCCGAAGACGAAGCAAAAACCCAGGCGCTTAAAAGCGAGAAAGTTCAGAAATGGCTCGAAGGCAAGGAACCTAAAAAGGTAATTTATGTAAAAGGGAAATTGGTAAGCATAGTCATCTAAAATTTTATGTATAAGCAAAATTATGAATTCCAGAGAAATCTTAAAACCCCAAGAAAGCCCGCGGACAGAAACTGCTTTGCCAAATCGTCTAGAAACTCTGCGGCGATTGCTCGGCGAAGTTGATGAATCAATAGCGATTTTAGAAGATCGGGGTATTAAAAATTTACATGAAATTGGGCGGTTGCAGTCAGATCTTGAAACTAATTTTAGAGGTATTGTTACTGATTTAGAGTTGCGTTTAGATGTAAAAATCAGTGACGAAAGTTTGAGACAGATTCATGACCGTTTAGTTAGAGAAATTGTTGATTTGGAACAAAGATTGTCCGAAGAGCATGCTCGTCTTGGTGGTATGAGAGCTGTATTGACGGACGCGATACTTCATGAAAATAATGAAGCGGACAATTTACAACCAAGAGAGTCGATAGACGAAGTGAGAGCGGGCGTAAGAGCTGAACGTGCGGCCGATGAGGCTATAGCACTAAGCCCGGAGCAACAAGAAATTAGGGACTATTGGCAGCGGTTAGTTGATTTAGGTTTGGTACAGATGGTTCCGGGCACAGCTATAAAGCGAGACGGTAAAACGTTTGTGATTAGCCTGGCTGAAAATGGAGAAGCCGTTAAAGGAATGCTTTTTAAAACATTGGAAACTTTTATACGCGATAATGTAAATGATCAAGGTAAAAGAGATTTTTCAAATATACGCTCTTTTAAGGATGGAAAATTTTTCCCCCAAGCAATTTTTTTAGATATGGAAGCGTATAAATTATTTTTAGCGAGTAATGAAATTGGTTTAAAACGTCGAATACAGGAACTGACTAAACCAGGTCCAGCCAAGGTATCGCCGCCAGATGAAAAAAATTCGGCTGCTTAAAAGGTACGCAATATTGTATGGAAACGACTGACATACTTATTATTGGAGCCAGCTTTTCTGGTCTAACGCTCGGCCATCATTTACCACCTTCGTTGCAGGCTGTTATTTTGGATCGCAAAACATTGCTCAATACGGCGATTGAAAGTACGGGACTTATCACTCAGCATACCAAAGATTTATTGAAATCTTTTGTTGATGTCGAGAAATATATTCCTAATAATATTACGACCATTGGGGTGGTTTCGCCGGATTACGGTAGATATTTTTTCTCGCATACGAATAAGCCATGGATTTATTCGACTGATACGCCGGAGTTGGTAAAACATCTTTCGGAAAAATTGCCAGGCAGTGTTGAGTTGCGTTTGGGTGCCGGTTTATTAAGCTACGAAATTCACGAGCACGAGGAATTTCCGATCGTGGCTACGTATTTGCAAGGCGGAGAGAAGAAACAAATCGCTGCCAAATTTTTGGTGGGAGCAGATGGGTCACATTCTACAGTCGCAAAATTAAGCAAAAATTTATCGCACAACAAAAAATTCTTGGCTGGACATGAAAAAGTTTTTTATGGTGATATTTTGTTTGGTGAACATGCGGAAAATACCATTTATCATTTTTGGTTTGGTGAATTTTCGCTTGGGTATGGCGGTTGGCTATCGCCAACGATTATTGAGGGTAAAAAAGCGTTTCGTTTGGGCCTCGCCAAACTTGAAAAAGATGCTAAAGATCTAAAAAAGATTGATGAGTTTATTCAAATTTTACTTGATAAAAAAATTATTCGTATTGATGGAGATGTTAAGAAACCAGTTGTTGCGTTTGGGCATCTTATTCCGATTGGTGGGATTTTGAAAAATGTTTTTAATAAGCATACTCTCTTGATCGGTGATGCGGCTGGTTTGTGTGGCGCGTTTGCGGCCGATGGAATTAAGGGCGCGATTGTGTCTGGAAAAGTGGCGGGAGAAATTATTCCACGCCATTTAAATGATGAGGTCAACGCCTTAGCGGAGTTTTATCCAAAAATTCAGATATACAATAAACTTGTCACTTATTACAAAAAACAAGTTTGGTATCGATTTTTGTGGGATAGGATGAAGAGTAATAGATCATTTCATATTTTGTTTAGTATTATTGCTCGGGAAAAGAACAGTTTTTTGTATCAATTTTGTGATAGCAAGGATAAGCAAAAAAGTTTGGTGCGAGTGGTTTTGAAGGTAAAAAATGTTCCGCTGTTGGTAAAGTATGCTTTGAGTATTGTTTTTGATTTTTTTAAAGTAAGATAAAAATTCAACATATGATAATTCTTGCGATTGCGGATCAAGCTCCGTCAATAAGTATTAAATCTCTCATAGAAAAAAATTCTGTTGATTTGATATGTGCTTTAGGAGATTTAGATATTTTTCAACTTAGAGAGTTGGAAAATATTACAACTATTCCTAAAATTGGAGTGTATGGAAATCATTGCTCGGGAAATTATTTTGATGATCTGGGTATTAAAAATATGCATTTAACCACCTTCGAATTTGGTGGTTTAGTTTTTGGTGGCTTCGAAGGCTGTGTACGTTACAAAGATTCGAAGTATGCTAAAATGTATACACAAGCAGAATCTGAAGCAATGCTTAAAGATTTTCCGGTGGTTGATGTTATGATTGCTCACTGTCCACCCTTTGGAATAAATGATGATCAAAGTGAAGTCGCTCATACCGGGTTTAAAGGTTTAAAAATGTATGTAGATGAAAAAAAACCGAAATATTTACTCCATGGTCACACGTACCCAAAAGCTAACGAGCTTATTACTAAGTATGCGGACACTAATATTATTTATGTAACGGGAGAAAAATTTGTTACCTTAGATTTTAAGGCATAATGGTAATTTATAAATGATCTTTTTATAAAAATGAATTTTTTCAAAAATATATACCTTTCCAAAAGCAAAACATTTATCGCGTTTTGCTTTTGTTTTATTGGAGCGAGTGCGATTTTTTCTGTGTTTAGTACACTGCGAGTTTGGCTGGTGCCGCTTATTATGGTGAGTTTTATTTTTTTAGGTTTGACAGTTTGTGTTTGGAATAAAGCAACTATAAGGTTTTGGGCGCTTGTGAGTTTGGCGGTTGCTCTCTCTATACTGCGGGTGGCGATGACTCAGCCGAAGAATACTGCTCAAGATATTTCTTTTTATAACGAACAAAAAATTACTTGGCGTGGCATGGTAAATGATTACCCGGATCGTCGTATTGATAAAACATATTATACACTCGAGGCTCGTGAAGTAAGGATAAAAGATGTGCCGCAAGCGGTACATGGACAGGTACTTTTAAATGCAGCGTTATCGCCCAGCTGGTCGTATGGTGATGAGCTGGAAATAACCTGTAAGCTTCAGGCGCCGAAGCGTCAAGCGGATAGTAACTTTTACTACGATAAATATTTAGCGGCCAAAGGCATTTTTTCACTCTGTTCATTTCCTAAAATAAAAAAGATTGGTGAGAGTAATAAGAATTTTTATAAGTATATTTTTGATTTAAAAGATAAAGTTGGTAGTACAATTAATCAACTCTGGAACGAGCCGGAAAGTTCGCTTATGGCTGGGATTTTGTATGGCGCCCGTGGTGGATTTGATAAGGATACGACGGCTAATTTTAGCCGAGTGGGGATTACGCATATTATTGCCGTTTCCGGAGCCAATGTTTCAATTGTGGTTATGGCGTTATCAGGGCTGCTTATTTTGATTGGTTTCTACCGTCAGCGGGCTTTTTATGGTATTTTGGGCTTTTTGGTATTATTCGTTATTTTTACTGGTGCGTCAGCTTCGGTTATTCGCGCGGCGATTATGGGAAGCTTGGTACTTATCGAAAAACATATTGGTCGTCCAGGGAGTGGAGGAAGAGTCCTTGCCGTTACAGCGGCTGTAATGGTGGCGTTTAATCCATACGTAATTTTATTTGATGCCGGATTTCAACTCTCGTTTTTAGCGACCGCCGGGATCATGTATATTTTTCCTATGTTAGGTGGTTGGTTTGAAAAGAGATTTGGGAAACTTAAAAATCCTATTTTAGATTATTTGGTGAATACTTTTTTTGAAACGGGTTCCGCTATTCTAATGACAGTGCCGATTATTCTTTACCAATTTGGACAATTTTCTGTTGTGGCTCCGTTCATGAATCTAGCGGTTTTGTGGTTGATCTCGCCACTTATGTTCTTTGGGTTTTTGTCGGTAATTATTGGACTGCTTTCACTTTCTCTGGGTTTTTTGTTCCCATTCGCGCAAATTGTGGCGGGTATAAGTTATGTTGGCCTCACGTTTATTATTCGTCTTACCAGTTTTTTGGGTGAAAAAAGTTTTGCGGCGACCCAAGTGCGTTTTCCGTTAGTTGCCATGATTTTGTGCTATGCTGTTTTAATGATCGTTCTCTATCGTTTTTATCACAAAAAAATATGAGCCGTAAAATTAAAATTTTGCTATCAAAGCCTGGCTATGATTTGGCGGCCATTGGTTATGATAAAAAAGAAAAGTATCTTAATAGCTTTGAGAAAAATTTGCTGTTACCACTTATTGAAAATCCAGCTGGTAAAAAGATTCTTGATGTTGGGGCTGGCACTGGGCGCGTAAGTGTTCCGCTCGCCTTACTTGGCGCGCAGGTTACGGCCATTGATGTTTCGGGTGAGATGTTAAAAATTTTACACCAGAAAAATCGGCGTGTAGAAATAGTCGTTGGCGATGCGGAAAATCTCCCGTTTTCCGATGAAAGTTTTGATGTTGTGGTCGGAGCTTTTTTAGTTGTGCATCTGAGTGATCCTAAACGCTTTTTTGATGAAGCGTATCGAGTGCTGAGGAGTGGTGGTCAGCTTATTATTACCAATATTAACCAAAAAGAACCGCCGGAAGTTTCGACCAAAGAAGGAATTATAAAAATTGAGTCTTTCTACCATCGTCCGGAAAAGATTCGTGAAATTTTAGAGGAATTAGCGTTTACGGTGAAAAAAGAAATATTTGTGAAAGAAAAAGAGGTGTGGGTAAATCAAATAATTATTGCGGAGAAGTAGTCTGGGACAAGTAAAAAACACTAGCTACATTTCTATGCAAAAGTTTTTAAGAAAACATTGGTGGAAAATCGGCGGAATTTTTATGGCGTTATGTTTAAGTGGTGGTATTTGGTACCACCAAAACAATGCCACGAATTATCATTTCCAAATTACTTTTTTTAGTATCGGGCAGGGCGATGCAAGTTTTATTGAGTTTCGTGATGGGAAGAGAATGTTAGTTGATTGTGGGCCGGATCAGAGTATTCTTGCAAAGCTTGGTAACTCGCTTCCATTTTTTGACCGGCGGATTGACTACTTGGTTATTACTCATCCGGACCTGGATCATTACGGTGGATGCAGTGCGGTACTGCGTCGTTTTGAGGTGAAACAAGTCATTACCAACGACCAAACCAAACCAGATGACTCGTGGCAAGAGTTGGAAAACTCTGCGCAGGATCGGCATGCACAAAGAGTGGTTATGAAAGCACCGACTACTTGGGTAGTTGCCAGCACCACCTTACAATTTTTGTCACCAGATACTTCGCTTAGCGCCAGTATTAAGCCTGATGATACAAATAATCATAGTATTGTTTTTCGGCTGCTTGATGAACCCACGAAGAATTCGGTTTTGTTTATGGCCGATGCCGAAGAGTCATTGGAGCAGGCGATTCTTAAAAAATATTGCCTGCTGGCTGGTTCATCCGCTTTTGAATTACCTTGCTCGGCCTTGATCGCCAAAATTTTGAAAGTCGGTCATCATGGCAGCGATACGTCAAGTGGCGAAGTATTTTTGCGAGCCGTAAACCCTGTCAAAGCCATTATTTCAGTTGGCAAAAACAATCATTTTGGACATCCCTCACGCCGGGTTTTAAATCGTCTTATTCGTCAAAAAGTCACTGTTTTGCGTACAGATGAAGATGGTGATATACTCGAGCAGTAGTTTTTTGACGGAAATAATGAGTTATAAAAAAGTATTAACAATTAATCTTTATCCGTATTTTGAATTTTGTTTGTATCAAAAAATTTTGGTTGTATCTGGGAATCTTGACGGTTTTTGGATTTTTGGCGGCTCAATCGGTTTTGGCCGCGGATTTTGTCGATGCTGATGCCGATGGCCTTTCGGATAATGAGGAAATTGCTCTCTATCATACCAATCCAAATAATAGGGATACGGATGGCGATGGTTATAACGATGGTGAGGAGATAAAAAATGGGTATTCGCCGCTTAATATAAATCGCAAAAAAATGACAGATATTGATATGGATCATGATGGGTTAAATGATGCTTTGGAGATTCAGCTAAAAACCAATATAGCTGATCCGGATACAGACGGCGATGGCGTAAATGATAAGGATGAAGTATATGGCGGGTTTAATCCGCTTGTGGGCAATAAAGACAGAAATGTTAAGCGAGAAGTGGAGGTTGATTTAACGACACAAACACTTGAATATTATTTCAACAATGTTTCTCTGGGGGCTATGCCGGTCTCGACTGGAATTCTAAAGACGCCAACGCCGATGGGTGAATATGAAGTTATGCGTAAAGTGCCGGTTATTCGCTATACCGGAGTAGGGTATGATTATCCAAATACAAAGTGGAATATTGAGTTTAAACGGCATTTTTATCTTCATACGGCGTATTGGCATAATGATTTTGGGGTTCGCCCGCGCAGTCATGGTTGTGTAAATATGAAGCAGTCGGATGTGGAGAAGTTGTATGGTTTTCTTGATGTGGGGGATACGGTGAAAGTAGTGGGAAAAACGCCGTATAAAGTGGCGAAGAAGTAAAGTTTGTTTCAACATAGGTTGCTCCAAGGATTGTTTTGACGTACACTCTTTTTAATTTTAAAAAAGTTGATTCATTAAAATATTTTTATGAGGGAAGAAGAATTTCTATTCGGAGAAAGAGTAACATCGTTGCCTGAAGGATCTTTAAAAACTGACTATACACCAGGTAAAGATGAAGAAAATCCCGTAGGAGAAGCAGCTGTTAAAGTAAGAAGTAGTAGATGGGTCATGAGTAGACTTGAAAAAATAGGTACGGGTATAAGTTTATTAGGACTTTTTGCAGTTGCAGAACCTTTGGGCGTAGGCTTGTATGGTCGTGAATTTTACGATAACGCAGATCATTTTAATACTGTAGGGGATCGTGTAGCCGAAGCTTTGGAAATACCAGTTATAAAAAAGAAAAATGTAATGAATGAGGCGAGATCATACGAAACGTTGTTGGGATACGTTGCTGCTGTGGCAGGGTGGAGCGTTATACGTGCTAGTTCAAAAAAGAGAGCAGGTATGAAGATGGGTAATTCCGATTTTGAAAAATAAAATAACTTTAATTTATAAAAATATGAATTTTTTCGATCAACCCGCATTTAGCGGGTTTTGTCACTTTTTGATACAGTAATTTAATCTGGGTGCAGAGGAAACTCTAGATGATAATAGGATAATCGAATAAAATTTTATTGAAACATTTGAATTTAAAAGTAATGGACCAGTAGAAATATCTTCTCTTCCGGAAACAGAGATAGAGGCTTATAAGATCAGGAGGATGATTTATCGTAGTGATAGTTGGTTTAATAGGATGAGGGTGAGTTTTCAAGTTGGATTAATTTTTACGATTTTTTCAGTAGGGGCATAGTAGACAGCGCTTTAACTCCCAATGGTCGTCCAACGGTAACTATAAGAATTATGGAGAAACTTGGTTTACTTTTTTTCTAAAAGATCGAATAAACAAAAAAAGACAGTTGCAAAAAATTGACACAGTGTTAGTGGTTACGTTCAGAATTTTGTTGATTACAGTCGGCCTTAGCTCAAGTTCTTTCGAAGAAAAGGTATGCTTGCTGATGTGTTATAAGAGAAGTTAAGAACGGCGCGCAAGAACGTAGGAAGATAGAAGGATGTAAAACCGTTTTAATGAAAATTTATTAATCTGCTGGCGCCAGTTGTAAAAATAATAGAAAAAGTGTTAAACTAATAAAGTTAATTTTAATTAGAATTCTATGGAAACAATCTCAAAAAGTAGCGTGCCAATAGAAATGTCTCCTCTTCCAGAAACAGGTCCTAAAAACGTTGTTCGTCGTAGTGATAGTTGGTTTAGGAAAATAGGTTTAGAATTGTCACTTTATGGACTCCTTACTGTCTCTTTAGGAACATTTGAGATTATGGGTGCCTCAGTGGCTTCCAAGGAGGGTATGGTAAACTTAATGAGTGTTGAGGAAAAACTAGGTTTATCTTCAGGAAGACAAAAAGACGATGAACAAATAAAAAAAGAAAGAGAAATTTGGAGAAAAGTTGGGCTCATAAAGACTTCGAGGGGGCTTTTTTTGAGTTCACTGGGTT
>CAZQNF010000031.1:0-8689 GCA_964594675.1 uncultured Gammaproteobacteria bacterium
CCTTGCCGGCCGTAAAAAAAGAAGAGTTTGACCGATTAATGCGCGCGGAAGTAAAGAAGTTGTTGCCGTATCCTTTGGAACAAGCCCAGGTGGAATACGAAGTTTTAAAATTCAATGAAACGGATAAAGTTCGCAGAATTCTCGTGAACGCCGCTCCGACTGAGCTCGTAAAATTTTACACCGAGATTTTTAGAAAAACGGGGCTTACTTTAGTTGATCTTGAGCCAGAATCAATGGCGTTGGCACGCGCCCTCATTGGTAAAGACCAAGCGGTTGCGATGATTATTGATATGGGCGCCAAACGTACCAATTTTTTTATTGTTGACGAGGCGGTGCCAATTACCCATCACAGCTTGGAAGTAGGGGGTACGAAGATTAACGCTATTATAAATGATATTTTGCATTTGCCGGATGCGTCTCTCACCGAGCAGGTAAAACATGATATTTTTTCAGCTATGGTGAATAAGACGGCTCAGTTTAGTATCAATCCCAATAATTTTATTCAGATGTTTGCGAGTGTGGTGGAACCGATTATGAAAGAAATTGAGTATAGTTTTGATTTATATCTGCGGCAAAGTGGCAATGAGGGCAAGCGTCCGGAAAAGATCATTTTAACTGGCGGAGCTTCTTTTTTGCCGTATCTTAGTCAGTATATAGCGGAAAAATTTCAGATTAAATGTTATATCGGCGATCCATGGGGCAGAGTGGTCTATCAAGAGGCGCTCAAGCCGATTCTTAATGAAATTGCTCCGCGTATGGGGGTAAGTATTGGCCTGGCGCTGCGAAAAATTGTATAAATATGGATAAAAAAACACCAGTTATCATGTGGGTAGAAAAGGATGATTTTTTTGTAAAAATTTATGAGAAGGAACTGATAAAAAATCATTTTTCTGTTGACCTAATAAGTAACGGAACACAACTTTTGCGGCGTGCGAGTAAAAAAAAGCCAGATCTTATTATTTTATCGTTATTGTTATCGGAAATGAATGGGTTTATGATTTTAGAAGAGTTGAAAAGTAGTCCAGCGTTGCAAAATATACCGATAATAATTGTTTCGAGTTTGGGAGAAAAGCAGGATGTTGAGCAGGCTTGGCGGCTGAAAACTGAGGCTTATTTTATAAAATCACATATGAAACCCTCTCAGCTTATCCACACCATTAAAAAAATATTGTCGAGTTAGCCAAAGCATGTTATATTTTAAAAGCAAATCATTTAATCATATTTTTATGAACAAAAAAGGTTTTACGCTTATAGAGTTGTTGGTGGTTATTGGCGTAGTGGGAATTTTGGCTACGTTCGCCGTTGTTGGCCTGGGTCGGGACAAACAAAAACAGCGCGACGCCTTGCGTTTGTCAGATTTAACTCGTTTGCAAAGCACGCTTGAACTGTATTGGTTAGCACATAATAGCTACCCAGTAGGTAATGGTATTGTGCTTGGGGTTGGTTCGGCGAGCTGTCTTAATACCAATGGTTGGCAGCCAGCCGGTTGCACGGAGCCATACTTGGCGCAGGTACCAGCTGACCCAAAAGATGGAAAGTATATTTATACCCAGCAAGCTGGCAGTGCGTATGTGATAGAGGGAAATTTGGAGGGTAAGCTAGAGGAATTTGAAGGTAAAGTATTGGTGACTCCGGCGGGACTCGGTAAATAGATAAAAATTTTCTAAGTAAAACCCTCGGCTGAGGGTTTTATAATTTACCAGGTTAAAAATTACTTTAATGACGAAAAGTAAAATATGATACCAAAAAATGTTATTTCAAGAGCGGAGCATTTGCGTATGCAGATTGATGATCTGCGTTATCGCTACCATGTCTTAAACGATCCAGAGGTAACGGACACGATGTATGAGGGTTTAACCGCCGAGCTCAAACAACTCGAGCAAGAATATCCCGAACTTATTACCTCAGATTCACCAACGCAACGGGTGGCTGGGGTGGCGCTTGATAAATTTAGTAAAATTACTCACGCAGTCCCGCAGTGGTCTTTTAACGATGCGTTTTCTGAAGAAGATATTCGTGATTGGGAGGAGCGTATTTTAAAAATTTTGGAAAAAGAACTGGATTCTCGGCCAACGGATATTTCGTATGTGTGCGAACTTAAAATTGACGGTCTTCATATTGTTTTGACGTATGAAAAAGGTTTGCTGGTTACAGCCGCCACGCGGGGTAATGGGGCAGTGGGGGAAAATGTAACACAAAATATACGCACGATTCAAACTGTGCCGCTTCGTCTTAAGGAACCGATTGATCTGATTGCCGAAGGTGAGGCGTGGCTCGCTGGCTCTATGCTCGAGACCATTAATGCCGAGCGCGCCAAAAATAATCTGGCGCTATTTGCAAATCCGCGCAATGTAGCCGCTGGTACAATTCGCCAGCTCGATCCTAGAATGGTGGCCGAGCGAAATTTGGCTTTGACAGTTTATGATATATCGAGCACTAATGTTCCGGAAACCCAAGCTGAGGAGTTGAGCCGTTTGCAACAGCTGGGTTTTAAGACCGATACACATTGGCAAGTGTGTAAAACAATTGATGAAATCATTGCTTTTTATGAAAGCTGGAAATCGAAAAAACATTCACAACCATTTTGGATTGATGGTATTGTTGTTAAAGTTAATGAACGTCGTTACCAAAATATGCTTGGATTTACGGGTAAAGCGCCACGTTGGGCTATTGCCATAAAATTTCCTGCCGAGCAGGGGACAACTCGGGTAAAAGAAGTGAACGTGCAGGTCGGGCGAACTGGTGCCTTAACGCCGGTTGCTCTCCTTGAGCCAGTACAACTGGCTGGCACGACGGTAACGCATGCGACACTGCACAATTTTGATGAAATACGACGTCTCGGAGTAAAAGTTGGCGACACGGTAATTGTAGAAAAAGCCGGTGATATTATTCCAAAAATTATTCGTGTGCTCGAAAAACTGCGTACGGGCAATGAGCAGGAAATTGTCGAACCAACAGTTTGTCCTATCTGCAGTGCACCAGTCGGAACCAAGCAGGTAAATGAAAAACAGGATAAGACGGTGGCGATTTATTGCCTCAACCCGAATTGCTACGCGCAGGAGCTTGAGGCAATGATCCATTTTGTTAGTAAACGGGCTTTTGATATTGAGCATTGTGGTGAAAAAATTGTGGAGCGACTGATTGAGGAAGGTCTGATAAAAGATGTGGCAGATTTGTTTACACTTACAGTCGATGATTTGTTGCCTCTGGAAAGGTTTGCGGAGAAATCGGCCGAGAATTTGGTAAGGTCAATTAAAGATGCCTGCTCGGTCACGCTCGCAAGGTTTATAAATGCACTGGGGATTCATAACGTAGGTGAAGAAACATCTGAGGATTTGGCAGAACATTTTTTAACACTCGAAAAAATAATGGGGGCAAGCGTAGAAGAGCTAGAAGCGATTAATGGAGTTGGAACGAAAGTAGCGGCTTCCATTGTCGAGTATTTTTCTGAACCTAAACACCGTGAGCTCATGGAAAAATTACAAAAAAATGGTGTAGTTATAAAAGCTCAGGAAGTAAAAAATACCGTTACGGCCAAGCTGCATGATCAAACGTTTGTTATTACTGGCACGCTCTTAAGTATGAGCCGTGAAGAAGCGAAGGAAAAAATTAAGGAGCTCGGTGGCAGCATTTCGGAAAGTGTGAGTAAAAAAACCACGACTGTAATTGCTGGGGAAAATCCGGGATCAAAATTGCAGAAGGCAGAGAGTTTGGGAGTGAAGGTTTTGAATGAGGAAGAATTTTTAAAATTAATAAATCAATAATCTAAAGCATATTTTTACATTGCTTTAATTTTTAAATCGTGATATAATTTAATATCTTAAATAAAAATTTTATTGATAAAAATAGAGTTCCTTATGGTTATGAAGGTGTAAGTCCAGAAGTAAAACTTCGTCAAAAATAATTGGCTAATGAAGTTCTTGGAATGAATGACCCGTCGAAACGGGTAACAAGAATATTACAAGAAGTAAGAGAGTGTGGTGGAATAAGTGAAGTTGCGCCGGATTTATTTGCCATTTTGGCAAACAATGCTCAGAGTCTAGTTGAAGAAGTGGAGAGACTAAGAAAGTAAAGTTTATATAAAAAACTCCATAAGGTATGGAGTTTTTTGTTTAAAATATTTTTTATTTACTCTCATGCACAAACCGCAGCTTAATCTCTTCGGCTTGATTCTTTTTAAGCGTATTAAAAGTTTTTTTATTCCAGTTCTGACTGGCTAGTACTTCGGCAAACCAGGCACCGCTGAGGAGATGGGGGATCATCACATAATCAGCTCCGGCTTTGTAGAGTTCGTGCATATCCTCGGGCTGGGTAAGGGTGGCCATAATATGAGCTTTTTTATTGCGGCTACGGATATGCGTTACTAAAGTTTTTTCGTCATCGAGCCCTGGGAAAGTAGAAATTATAACTTTGGCTTTTTCTAGAGGTAAAGCGGATAAAAATTCAATATCAGCGGCGTCGCCAAATATTGCTTCCGTACCCTGGTCTTGGAGTTTTTTTATGGTGGAGGGGTTAAAATCCACAACCGCAAAACTGATTTTTTTCTTTTTAAGCGCTTCGGCAATTTTCCAGCCCAGGCGATGGTAGCCGAAAATCCAGGCTTCGGCCGGGTCTACGCTATTTTCTTTTTGCTGATAACGATCTGCTCCAAATAAACGAAATACTGGCAGGAGAAAGTCGTAAATCTGCTGGTTGTAATTCATGAGATAAGATGAAACAAAAATAGTCGTAAGCGCGACAAACGTAAAAATCGGCACTTCAGCACCAGATAAATAGCCCAGTTCCTGACCGGTAAAAATCAGCACAAACCCAAACTCACTAACTTGCGCGGCAATGAGACTTACTAAAAAACTGTTGCGCCGGGTAAACTTGAGCGTACGAAATATGAAGTATAAAATGATCGGGTTGCCGATGAGAATAAACATGGACAGAATAATCCCAATGCCGAGCGAATCAAACAGGCGACTAATATCCATCTGGCTGCCCAAAATAATAAAAAATATAACCAAGAAAAAATCGCGCAGTGGTTTAATGCGACTTGCAATTTCCGCCTGAAAAGGTGATGATCCCAGCGCAAGACCAGCTGCGATGGCGCCCATCTCGAGCGGTAAACCGGCCAAATGCATTATGGCTGCGCCGCCAAAACACCAGGCAATGGTAAAAATAAACAAAAATTCTCCGGAATCAGCTACGGAGTTTAAAATTTTCGGCAGAATAAACCTTGAAGAGATATAAACAAAAATGATGAGTCCGATCAGTCGAGCGAGTAGTAAAATTACGGTAGATACCACCGATTGACCTGGCGCAAATGATGTAATAAGCATCATGATAATAATCGCAATAATATCCTGCACCAGCATGAGCCCAATAATATGGCGGCCATAAACTGTTTCGCTGTCGTGCTTGTCGTTTAAAAGTTTTACGATAATAATCGTACTTGAAAAAGTAAGGGCAATGGCCAAATAGAGTGCGTTGGTTTTTTGCAGGCCTAGCACCAGTAAAATAAGAGCTCCAACCACGGTGGTAAAGACAAATTGAGCAACTGCCGCGATGGCTACGGAACTACCCATTTTTTTGAGTTCGCTGAAACGTAAATTCACTCCAACCAAAAAGAGTAAAAAAACCACACCGATTTCTGAAAAAGCCTGGGAGTAAGTCGCGTCTGGTGAAATGATTTTAAAAAACAATGGACCAGCTAAAATGCCTGAAATAATGTAGGCAATGATGAGTGGCTGCTTAAAAAGTCGGGCAATAAAACCCGTAATAACAGTCAGTCCAAACGCAATGCTAAGTTCAAAAAAAATATTATCGAGCATAAAGTATAGTCATTATATCAAATTTATAAAAATATCTGAACAATCAAATTGTAACATTTTGGTGGTCTGGGGGTATATAATATATAAGGAGGTGTGGAATGGAGGAGTGTGTACAAAAAGAGCTGGTGGAAATTCTATCGCGCCATATTTCCGACGATATGTCGCCGGAAGAGTTGGTCGAGGGGGGCTTTACTGCCCTCGCGAGCTGGCTTAAGATCTTTTTTCACCGCTCGACGCCTGTTCGGGCGCTTGAAGCGTTTTGCTGGGCAGCGTCTGAGCTGCCTGAGCTGCTCGGGAAGTTCTGCGAAGGAGAACTGATCCAGGTGCGGTGCCACTCGTACTTCGTGGAAATTTTAGGAGGACTCGCCTCCCAGGTAGAAGCCTGGGCTCGAGAAACTGCACAGCTGCAGGCGACACCATAGTCGTCTGCAGCTGGGGGATCTCTTTTTTTCATTCTCTAAACGAGAATTTTTTATTTCAAAAACAAACTGATAATTAAAGCAATTGAAGCAATACTCATAACGCCGGTAATAAACCAACCCAGGACGCTCGAAGTTTTAGAACTGACAAATCTACCCATGATACTTTTATTACCCGCAATCCGTACAATTATAATCATAAGAATAGGTGCAATCGCTCCATTCACAATCGCGGTGTAATATAGAAGTTTAAATGGGGAGATGGGTAAAAAATTTATTAGAACGCCAAGGCCAGTAGTAATGGTAATGAGTGTATAAAATTCCTTTGCTTCCGAGAATTTGCGGTATAAGCCCGATTTCCAACCGCGTGCTTCGGTAACAGCGTACGCAGCTGAACCAGATAATACTGGAACCGCCAAAAGTCCAGTACCAATAATGCCGACCGTAAACAAAAGCGAAGCAAAGTTGCCAGCGAGTGGTTTTAAAGCGGCCGCAGCTTGGGCGGCGGTTTCAATATTTTTGACTCCATTAACACCCAAAGTACTAGCAGCGGTTACGATAATAAAGAAGGTAATAATGTTGGAAAACAACATGCCGATAAAGGTATCAATTTTCATGTGTTTAATATCACGTTTGGTAATTTTTGGGGTACCTACGCCAGCCGCTTCAATTTTGCCGTGTTCGATTTCTTCTTCGACTTCTTCGTCCGCTTCCCAAAAAAATAAGTAGGGGGAAATGGTAGTACCAAGGAGTGCTACAATATTCATAAGGTACTCTTTTTTCCAGCTAAATTTTGGAATAAGGGTAGAGCTCAACACTTGTCCCCAATTAGGATGAATGACAAAAATTGTCACTACATACGCGAGAAGAGTAAGTGCTAAAAATTTTAAATATTTTACGTATACTGGGTATGATACGAAGATTTGTAAAATAAGCGTGAGCGCGGTCAGCATGATTAGTAAAACTGCAAAGGGAGCTGGGATCAGGAGTTGTAAAGCCGCGGCCATGGCACCCAGATCTGCACCAATATTAATGCCGTTGGCAATGAGGAGTAAGGTAATGGTAAAGAAAAGGATTTTTTTGCTGTAGTGTTTGCGAATTACTCCGGCTAGTCCTTGGCCGGTCACGAGGCCAATACGCCCACACATTTCCTGGATGACAGTCATGAAGGGTATGGAAAATAAGGCCATCCAGAGTTGAGAAAAGCCAAATTGCGCACCAGTCTGTGAATACGTGGCAATGCCTGACGGATCATCGTCACTGGCGCCAGTAATAAACCCTGGACCAAGGGCTTTAAAAAATTTCTTAAGCTTTGTTTTTATCATAAAAAGTTGATTATTTGCTAATATTATAGTATAAAATGGTAAATTAAACGAATATTTTATACTATGGAAAGATTAGGTTTAAAATTTGAACAGGATATTCAGCCGGAGCGAGTTGATGTGGAAACGCCAGAAGCTCGTTTTGTTATTATTTATCACAACCATCAAAGCAAAGAAGAGATTTTTTCAGGTTTTGTAGATGAGGTAGATGGCGTAATTTTTGAAACCGAAGGATCACCGTATCATTCCACCCAAGAGATGATTGAGGATGTTAGGGTTTTGCTTAAGATTACTAATCAAGGGAGGATAGTAAAAAGATTAATGAAACAAGAAAAGTCAATCTTTTTCACCAGTATTTCTTATCGTGGAAATTTAAGCAAACCTTTTTATGTAGACTGGGAAGATAAAAATAAAAGAATTGTTGTTGAGGGTTTAATGGGCTTGTTAAGTTTTTATATAGGCGGTAAACTTACATATACTGCGCTGCGATCCAAAGAAAAGATTAATCGTCGTGAGTTTTTAAAGATGGGGGTAAGCCTGGGGCTAGGGGCGTATCTAACAGCCCCGGTTATTACAGAATGGGGATTAACCCTTGCTTTAGGAGGTGATAAAAAGATTGTGGATGAGCAAAGTTTGCTTCGTCAAACTCAAAAGAAATTACGCGATTTTAATCAAATTTTGCATCCAGAGCTCGATCGTTTGACTTTAACGGCGCGCAATAATTTAACGGCACAAAAGTCTGGAGTTATCGCTCGTTTACTTAAAGAAGAAAACAGAAATGATGGAAAATTAAACAAAAAACCTGTCATAGGAATTGTGGTCGGGCTTGAGCATTCTGGGATAGAGAAAGCTTTGTTAAGCGACGAAAAAGATAGGGTTGCGGCATTACAAAATGAACTGGGGGCTAAAGTTGAGCAAGAGAAATTAATTGCTCGAATAAAATTTTATACTGAAAAAAATAAACATCGAGCTCGAGTGAGTATTATGAACGATACTTCTTTGGAGTAAAAAAATTTATCCAATAGAATAGTTTTTAGATAAAAAAATATTGCTTAGATAAAAAGCAATATTTTAATGGCGGGTCGGACGGGACTCGAACCCGCAACTTCTGCCGTGACAGGGCAGTGCTCTA
>CAZQNF010000032.1:0-5383 GCA_964594675.1 uncultured Gammaproteobacteria bacterium
TACCGGCTCGAGCGTCACACAAAGTTACACCTGTCAGATCGATGGTGCTTGAACTACTGTTATAAAATTCAACCCATTCTGGACCACTCTCTGGATTAGAGACAAATTCGTTGATAGTAAGTTTATCCCATTCTGGTGTTGAAGAAGGAGTGTTTGGCTCGGGAGTTGAGGTGGGAGTTATTGGGGTAGAAGTAGCTGGAGTGGAAGTTGTTGTTACCGGAGGAACTTCTGGGGTCGATGTTGCCGGAGTTGAGGTAGATGGCACGGTTGGCAAAAAATTACTATTAACTTGTCCAACGCTATCGCCAGTTGGTCTTTCTTGCCAATTGGCCGAGGTATAGTCCGCAGTGAATGGATCTTCGCGTTCAAGCGAAGCTGTGCTCCATGGGCTATACGTAAATTTTTCGATAAAATTATTAGCATTATCTTTTAAACCGATTTCTTCGCCAGCTTCACTGAGGCTCGTCCATGATGAATCCATCACTAGCCCATTAAACCCAGGATGGTCCAGTAAAAACCGATCGCCATCTTGGCAAATCGCACCGTACTGCCCAGCAACAAGGACCGCTGATCCGCCCGCGACCGGAGCGAGCGAATGGTTAGTGTTATTCTCCCAAAATTTCCAACCCAAAAGATCAATGGGGTTTTCGGTCGGATTCCAAATTTCTACCCATTCATGCGTACTGGTTGGAAAGCCGCCGATTTCGTTTATAATAATATTACCCGCTGCTGCCTGGGCCGAAGAAGCAAAAAATAGGGTGAAAAATAAAAATTTTAAACCTATCTTTAAACTCGTCAAAGAAAAATAGTACTTTGTTTTCATATTTTATGTCTAAAATGACCTCTTTTTATTTTTTACCATACCAAAAAATTCTCAGCAAGCAAAAAAAGTTTTCTGTTTTAAAAAAGCTTCTAAGAAATGCAGAGAAAAATCATCTTCACAGCAATCAAAAGCAGAAAAAAATTAAAGTCTATCTGTCTCGTTTTTCTGTTTAAAAAACCAACGTAATAGTATTACGTTGGTTTTTTGTGTTTGACTACTTATTTAGTCTACTACTACGCTCAACTGTTTTTCCACTCGGCGCCCAGTTTTATCAACCATCATTACGTACAGGGTGTAGTTGCCTACTCCGGTCGAATTTTTCCAGGTAAAGAAGAGTTGTCGATTAAAGAGTTCGTCGTTCTTGTTAAAGGTATAAATGAGTTTTTTTTCCGGATCAGTGGTGGAAGATAAATACACCTGAATTTCTTTCATATCTTCGTAACGAAACGGCGTGAGGAAAAATACACGTGGAAAAACATTGAGTTTCAGTGTAAGCGGTGTTGCATCCACCCAATTAATATCCGGTGGATCAAATTCGGCATTTAAAGTAAAGGAAGATTCTTTTTGTGCGAAATTTCCTTGATCATCGCTCGCAATTACTTTAAGGGTATGTGTGCCTGGGCTGAGCGTTTGGGCATAGTAGGAATACTCAAATGGTGGGTTGGTAGTAGTATGTACATTATACCCATCGATCTGGTAGACCACGCGGGTGACGCCGCGAGCCGATGAGGTTTTAACGCTCAAGGTAAGATTCCGATTGTCGAGTGTGGAGCTCGGAGCTGGCGAAATTATCTCAAGTTCTGGAGTAAATTCGAGTGATTGAGGTGTATCAACTTCGATGGGTGGTTCGGAAAAACTCACAGGTTTGCCAGCCGCGGTCATACGCGTAGCCCAGCTTTGCAGAGCGCTTTCCCAATTTTGAAACTGTGGGTCGCTCGCCGGGTCAGTTGGCACTGGGCCACGCGGGTCGTCTTTGTTTACATAAAACAAAATATCGTGTGGTGGCAAAAACGTCTCTTCGCGCACCAATTCTTTGGGTGTGGAAGACGAAGCGATTTTTCCGGTAATAGTATTTACCGGAATTTTGATTCCACCATCACCACCACGTAACACGGCTTTGTCGGCATTATTTACCGGCGGAGTTGGAAACTTCTCAACCGGGGTTTTGTCGAGCGTTTGTTTCATGAATTCATTCCAAATAGAACCAGCGAGTTTATTACCACCAAATTTCATTGGGGTGCGGCGCGGGGAATTGCCCACCCAAACCCCGGCGACGAGCGACGGCGTATAGCCGATCGTCCAAGCGTCTTTATCTTCATTTGTAGTACCAGTTTTAGCCGCAACCGGACGACCTGGCAAAACCATGGCATTACTTGCACCAAAAATATAGCTACGAGCTGCATTGTCGGTTAAAACATTGGAAACCGTAGCAGCAAGCTCTGGGGTTACAGCTGTTTGTTTTTGGTCATCCTTCCATTCAAAGACTTTTTCACCGTCTGGTTTGGTAACTTGCAAAATACTCGTTGGTGGGCGATAAGTGCCACCATTGGCGAGAGTCGCATAGGCATTTACATGCTCCAGCATGACCACCTCATTGCCGCCGATTGCCAAACTTAAACCGGAATTATCAGCATTTAAAGTTGTATAGCCAAAACGTTTCGCAAAATCAATAAAATTTTTAATCCCTACTAAATAGAGCGTTTTTACCGCGGGAATGTTAAGCGATCCTTGCAAGGCTTTGTGAATAGTAACCAGTCCGTATTCTTTACCATCGGCATTTTTTGGCGAATAGCTGGCATCAAAATTGGTTTTTACATCATAGAGCACGGTTTCCGGCGTATAGCCTTTTTCAAAAGCTGCCAAATACACAAAAGGTTTCAGCGATGAACCCGGCTGGCGCGGATCTTGGATAACGTGGTTGGTAGTGCCGCCAATTTCTACATTGTTATAATCGCGCGAGCCAACCATGGCGAGAATCTGCTGATTCTTCGGATCAATCGCGACGAGAGCCGCGTTGTTGGCATCATATTCTTTGGCAAATTTATTACCCAAATCTTTAACTATACCTTCAGCTCGGGTTTGCATATCATAATTAAGCGTGGTTATTACCCGGTAACCTTGGCTATCAACATTGCTTTCGCCAAACTTGTCGGCCAACAGCGCTTTTACATACTGCACAAAGTGCGGAGCAGTGGAGAGTCCTCGTCCCGCCTGAAAGTTGAGTGGTGCGTTTTGTGCAGCTTTTTCCTCATCTTCGGAAATATATTTTTGATCGTACATAAGACGAATTACCAGGTCGCGGCGATCTTGCAAAGATTTAAGATCATTTAAATACCGACTTGGCGCCTGGATCATTCCAGCGAGCGTAGCTGCTTCAGCGATACTTAGGTCTTTGGCGCTTTTTTGAAAATAAGCTTGTGAGGCTGATTCAATACCATAATTTGTTGAACCAAACGGAACTTCATTTAAATAAAGCTCTAAAATTTCATCTTTAGTGTATTTTTTTTCAATTTTTCGTGCGAGCAAAGCTTCTTTTATTTTTCGTAAGTAACTATGCTCATCACCAATAATCGTCTTTTTAACAAGCTGCTGTGTAAGAGTTGACGCGCCACCTGAACCAGCCTTGCGTCCGATTATATTATTAAACCCAGCACGAATAATACTTACCACGCGGATACCGCTGTGTTCATAAAAATATTTATCTTCGACGGCGATCACGGCTTTGGGTAACAGTGGCGAAATTTCGGTAAGTTTAACATTGGTGCGCTTCTGGTCATTAAAAATTTCGTAGAGCACGTGCTGTCCGGTACGATCATAAATTTTGGTGCTTTGTGTTACAACACGATTTTGCAGTTTATCCGGATCAAGCCCAATACTCAGTATGGCAAGCGTGAGCGAACCAACAATAAACAGCGCGGCGAGACCCGCCCCGACTACAAGCGCCCACCATTTAAGGCGTTCTGCCGTATTTTTAGTTTTATTTTTAGCTCTAGACTCGCGGCGAGGTGGCGGAGGAGAGGGTTTTATGGATCCATAATCACGAATACGCCTGGTTGGGGGTAAGGGGTTGTTCATAGTAAAAGTATTATAACCGACTATTGAGAGCTTGACAAAAGTCGGTTTTTATGGTACACTATGTCGTTAACCAAGCAGATACCTTAATATGGTATCTTTTTAGTTGAAACTTATATGAAATACAAAATGACCAAAGGTGATGTTCTTTATACGGTTATGAACTTGTGGGCTATTATGGCGTTTTTTGTGCATATGGTACAGCCAACCATAGCTCGTGCTGAAACCACGAATTTGCCTCCTGAAGCCCCAATCATCGATCTTACGAGCCTAAATCTTACTCTCGAAACCTCGGCTGAAGGCGAAATGTTTGACCGCAAGGTAGAGGTAGTAGTGCCAGACAAGCGTGTTTTAGCAGTCCTTACAGCCTACACCAGCACTCCGGACCAGACCGACGGCGATCCTTGTACCACTGCGGACGGAACGAATGTTTGTACTAGTAAAAACCCCACCGTTGCGGCCAACTGGTTACCATTTGGTACGCTTGTAAAAATCCCAGCTTTATTCGGCGACAAGGTGTTTGAGGTTCATGACCGTATGAACACACGTTTTAATGGTCAAAACCGTATGGACATCTGGATGGATACTTCTAAAACCGAAGCTCGTAAGTTTGGTGTAAAGCGAAATATTACTATTGAGATTTATAGCAAAAGTAAAGCCGAAAAATTAGCGAAGAATTAATTTTGTAACCCACTCATCACCACCTTCACTACTACGGGGAAAGTTTTGGAACATTAATTCGGTCAGTTCAAAACTTTTTATTCCATCTTCGGCCGATATTGGAGCGCCTCAGCGAGGTGCTCCATTTTTATTTGCTCGCACTGCGATAAATCCGCGATCGTTCGGCTAAGTTTTAGAATACGATTGTAGGCGCGGGCCGACAGCCGCATCTGTGTTACGGCAGCTTTTAAAAGATTCATACTGGCTTCATCAAGTTTGCAAAACTCCCGAATCTCCGCATTTTTCATTTCGCTGTTGGTATGAATACTTTTACCCTTAAACCGTTCAGCCTGGATGGCCCGGGCTCGCTCCACGCGCTCTCGGATGGGTTGTGAAGATTCCTCGAGCTCATTCGAGGAGAGTTTATCGAATTTCACCCGCGGCACTTCAATATGCAGATCAATCCGGTCAAGTAGTGGACCACTCACCTTCTTTTGGTAACGCATAATTTGTACCGCCGAACAGCTACATTTTTGCTCTGGGTCGCTCGCGTATCCGCATGGGCATGGGTTCTGGCTTGCGACCAATATAAAACGTGCTGGAAAAGTCACTGTGCCCTGGGCACGCGAAATCGTAATGGTTCCATCCTCAAGCGGCTGACGCAGATTTTCAATCACAAAACGCGGAAATTCCGGAAATTCATCCAAAAACAATACACCCCGGTGCGAAAGCGAGATTTCCCCAGGCCGCGGAATGCGTCCACCGCCAACGAGCGCTGTGCCAGACGATGTATGGTGTGGTGTGCGAAAAGGCCGATGAACAACCAGA
>CAZQNF010000032.1:5483-8653 GCA_964594675.1 uncultured Gammaproteobacteria bacterium
CGCTGTGCCAGACGATGTATGGTGTGGTGTGCGAAAAGGCCGATGAACAACCAGACTATGTTTAAGGAGTCCGGCGACCGAATAAATTTTAGTGACTTCGAGCGCTTCTTCCTCGCTTAAACGCGGCAAAATAGACGGCAGGGTTCGCGCGAGCAGGGTTTTACCACTACCAGGCGGACCACTCATCAGAATGTTGTGGCTACCGCTCGCTGCAATCTCAAGCGCGCGCTTGGCAAACTCCTGGCCTTTTATATGCGCCATGTCCATTTCATAGGTTATTTCGGCTTCATCAAATGTGGGCGCAATTTTCTGATACGGTTCAATCTTTTCAACGCCGGTTAAGTGGTTTATCATCGCCTTCAGGCTTTTTACTGGGTAAATAGTAATTCCGCTCACCAGCGCGGCTTCGGTGGCGTCGGCCAATGGTATAAAGAGACGCTTTAACCCGCGCGCTTTGGCAAACAATACCAGTGGCAAAATACCGTTCACGTGTCGCACCTCGCCGTCGAGTGATAATTCTCCGACTATAAGAGCGTCTGTAAGGTCGTGCACAATTTCGTTACTGAGCATGGTAATTCCGACGGCCATTGGTAAATCGTAGCTCGGTCCTTCCTTGTTAAAATCCGCGGGCGCCAAATTTACGAGAATGCGAAAATTAAACGGATAGGTAAATCCCGAATTTTTAAGCGCGGAATGAATCCGATCTTTGGCTTCTTTAATCGATGTATCTGCTAGTCCAACCACATTAAAATTGGTCTGACCTTTGGTGATGTCAACCTCTACTTCAATAGGCAAACATTCGAGCCCCATCACGGCCCCAGAGTTGAGTTTGAGAAACATAGCGCAAAGCAAATGTAAATAGATAGAAATACTATCTTACACCCTGCCAATAAAAAAACAATAAAGCTGAAATCAGTTTTATTTATTCGTTTGAACAGCAGCGCGCTTGTGGGTTTTTCGTTGGTTGAACCATGGTTAAACTGATGAGACGAATGTATGACGCGTTTTATCTAAAACAATTTTAATGTACGGCGTTTTTTCGTTTAATAAGTTTTTGTTTGGTTTCGGGTGAAAATTTCCAATTTCCCGGCAAGGCTTTTATGAGACTGATTTCTGTCTTATCAAGATGAGTATTGCTAAAGTCGCGGAGTTCTTCGGTCATCCAGGCCCACAAGTTGTTACTGTATGGCATGAGTAGATCGTGTCCTTTTAGGATAATCGGCGTGGCAAGGAGGTTAGTAATGAGACGGCAAGGAAAAAATGAGTGGTGTTCTCTAATAAAAAATGGAAAAGGGCTTACAAACCAGTTTTCCATTTTATGAGTGAGTAGTTTTGTTTCAATCTCTTCGTCGGAAAAATTAAAACCATAACTAAAGCTTGGGGTTGTATTTGAAGTTCAAAAACGCATCATGCTTTCGTGATGATTTTTAAGTCCACTAAGATAGGTCTCAGCGTTAACAAAATGGCATTCAATACGTACCACATCGATAAAAGCATCTAGGCTAAACTGTTTTGCCAAACCTCGTGTATACCCTTCTATAAAATGACCTGTTTTTACTGTATCAAAAAGTCCTGTTGCGCATATATTTTTTACGGTTTTTGGTGTAATCAACAATGTTGTATCTATATCTGAGTCTGGGTGAACGCTATAATTTTGACCTGTCGCAAGCGACCCCCCCAATGTATATTGCTTCTGCACATGAACCAAGTATTTGGCACACTTGGTCAAGCAAAGCTAGGCGTTTTTGTGTTTCACGTATGACTACTGCTTTTTTGGGTAATACAAAATTTCTATTTAATATAGTACGTTTAAATCAAATCGATTTTTAATTTATTTTTAGATCAATTTTCTTTGCCACGACCAAAAGTACAGCAGGAAACCAGCCACAATCAAAACATCCGCGATATTAAAAATACTTATTATTACCAAAAAATAATCGACGGTATTTTTATAAAAAATTCGATCAATCAAATTGGAGAGCGCTCCGAGCCAGATGAGAAATAAAGCTTGATTTTGCCGTGCGGAAAAATTCTTTTTTAAGAGATACAACATAAAACCCAACACCGGTACGGTAAATAATACGGTGAGCCACGTTGGGAGCGGTAAACCAAACGCAATTCCCGGATTTAAGAAAGGTTTCCAACCAAAATAGGTATTTACCAAATGCTCAGACGAAGCTAAAGCCAGATATTTTAACAACCTATCAAGCAAAAAAAAGAACCCGCCTATTAACAAAATAAGACGGGCGCTTCCGGGTTTCATATTTTACAGTTTTTGGCTGACCACTTGTTTGCAATCAACGCACGAGCTTGAGGTAGGGCGAGCTTCAAGGCGTTTAATATCAATCGGTTGTTCGCAGTATTTACAAACTCCGTAGTCGCCTTCTGCGATTCTTTGTAGAGCATTCTTTACGTCGCGCAAACTCTTCTCCAGGCTTTCTTCGAGTGAGAGGGTGTTGGCCAGCTGGGCCACCTTGAGAGCGTTTTCATCTTCTTTCAGGTCGGTTTCCGCCATATCAACTGATTCATCGGATGATTCACTTTCTTGCAACTTGGCCAGTTCGGCTTGCAGACGAATTTCCTCGGCTTTTAGCCATACAGAGATCTTTTTCAGGAAATCCGGTGTAATGTTAGGGTTGTTCATAATACTGAAATAGTAAAAACAGAATAAGTTTCTTTATAAAACGGCGTTACTCGAACATAATAATAAGTAAAAATTTTTTCGTCAACTGCCCGATGATAGAAAAACTTTTACCAGTTATTTTATGAGAAACGCAGAAATAAAAAAATGGGCGAAGTATCGCGATTAAAATAAATAATACGATTCTCGCCCAAGTTGCCTGGGCGAGAAAGACAAGCTCTCTGACACCAGGCTGGAGTCTGGAAACCGTCTGCTGGTAGCTCCTTACAACCAATTGCGTAAAGCAACGGGCATAGCGTAAAGGTACACGGCAAAAAGTGTATTAGACTAGTCCTTGATTTTACACCTGGAACAGCTGCTTCCCAAGTTAAAGACCAACGGTAAGTCTGCTACTTCTTTTTGAGCTTTTGGTTTTAAACACCTTTAAGTGTCAAGGAGCAATTAATCATGATTACATGTTTAATGGTATTCTTTTCACTTACAAGTGTCAAGTGGATAAATGAGGGGATAACTTTTTAAACCAAACTTG
>CAZQNF010000033.1:0-8645 GCA_964594675.1 uncultured Gammaproteobacteria bacterium
CTGCTCGGCCACAGTTTCAAAAATCACTTCATTGAGGCCATACGCTCCGGTAAATAATACTACCATACGGTCGACACCAAGGGCAATACCTCCAGCATTCGGAATTCCAGACTCAAGGGCCGTAATAAAATCCGGGTCAACCACCCAGGTTGGCTTGCCAAGTTTGCTGCGCAAGACCTTATCTTCTTCAAGACGTCGCTTCTGTTCGCTTGCATCCGTTAATTCACCAAATGCATTGGCAAGTTCCAGTCCAGCCACATACAGCTCAAATCGCTCGGCGTAGCGATTGTCCGCCGGGCAAACGCGCGATAGCGAACACATGCTTCTTGGGTAATTATAAATAAAAACTGGCCGATCAAACCCCAGTTTTGGTTCAATCTCATTCAAAAAAATCTTAAAAAATACATCTTCGTACTGGTCACCGGGCGATACTTCATACCCTAAACGTACTGCCAAGGTTTTTAAAGCATCAATTACTAAATATTCATCCAAATTCACCCCTAAAAACTTTTGCCATACTTCTTTCATCGTCCACCGATCCCAAGCCGAAGTAAAAGGAATTTTGGCGTTTTTATACATCAATTCACTTACACTCAGTTGTTTTCCCACGTATTTAAACAACTCTTCCGTATCATCCATAATATTCTCTAAAGTTCCAGGCGCCCGGTACCATTCGATCATGGTAAATTCGGTATTATGTGTACTGAATTCCGTGCCAAATTCTTCATAATTACGAAAACATTTGGTAATGTAAAACACTTTCTCAAAACCGGCAGCGAGCAGTTTTTTGAGAGAAAATTCCGGTGAAGTATGCAAATACAGCCGTTCAGATTGGCCATCCGGATCACGAAAATCAACCGGAATTGGGTGTAAATACGGCTCTTGTCCCGGCAATCTTACCGCAATTGGGGTATCAGTTTCCAAAAAATCCTTACTCCAAAAAAACTCCCGGATCGAACGCAAAATAACCGTTCGGTCGGTATAATATTTTTTCAGTAGCGGATTGTCTTTAAGCTGTTTCCAGGTGGACATAATTTTAAAAAATCGCCTACAATGAGGCGATTTCGTTTTTACTAACTGTAAAATTTTCGCCTAGCGAGCCAAATATGGCATCATGGAAGCTTGTCGGGCGCGTTTAATGGCACTAGCTACCTGGCGCTGATGTTTGGAACAAAGTCCACTGCGGCGCTGTGGGGCAATCTTCATGTAAGACGAGACAAAACGGCGGAGCGTTCCAACATCTTTATAATCAACAATGGAGTTGTTGTGAATGCAATAATAGCACGAACGAACGATGGTTTTTTTAGCGTTATTGTTGTTACTGTTTCTATTTTGAGCGAGCATAAATTATGAATGGATTTTTTAAAAAGGAATATCGTCAATAGTAATTTCTTCTTCAATAACTTCTTCGTTATTCGAACTCGTATTCGTATCTCCAAACGAAGGGGCGGCGGCATCGGAATTACCCATAGCAGTTGCACCTTTGGCGTCGAGCATGATAAAGTTTTCAGCTACAATTTCGGTGCGAGTGCGCTTGGTGCCGTCTTGAGCAGTCCAATCGCGAGTTTGGAGACGTCCTTCGATATAAACTTTAGAACCTTTGCGCAAATACTGATTAGCAATTTCCGCCAGCTTGGCCCAAGCCACAATATTGTGAAACTCAGATTGTTTCTGTTTTTGGCCATTGGCATCGGTCCAGGCGCGGCCAGTTGCAACCGAGAAAGAAGCAACCGAGCGACCAGTGGTTAAACTACGCAATTCCGGATCACGAGTGAGGCGTCCGATAATCATAACGCGATTAAGGTCCATATGATTATTCTTTAATGAATAACGAACTTTTAAAGCTTAAACACCGGGGATAATATTTTTTCCGTCGAGAATATCTTCAAGCTTTTTGTTAATTTCTTCTTCGGTTAAAGTTGAAGCAGCTTTTTTAGTGGTTTTTTTGGCTTTTTCTGGTTTTTCTGCTTTATCAGTTTTCTCGGTCTTTTCAACTTTTTCTGTTTTTACGGTTTTTTCCGCTGGTTTTTCAGCTTTTTTAGTGGTTTTTTTGGCTGGAGCGCTTTCTGGCTTCTCTTCTGTTTTTTCCTCTGTAGCTGGTTTTTCTTCTCTTACTTCTACGCGAGGAGCGCTTGGTTCGCTGTCAGCATTTTCCTGGTCGTCTTGCTTGATAAGCAAGGTGTCGGCGGAATAAGCGATTTTCTGTTCTACTTTTACATCAGAGTTAAAATGGGTAACCATCGCGCGGATAAGATCACGCATTAAGGATAATTTTTTCTGGACAACCTGGAGGCCTTTAGTTTCGGCTTCAAAAACGATGGTGTAAAAATACCCATAGCGGATTTGGCGAACCGGGTAAGCCAAGCGATTTTTTCCAATTGGACTGATATTAACACTAGTGGCGTTACTTTTCACGAGTTCAAGAATTTCATTGGATTTTTTTTCAGCTTGCGCGTCATCCAAAGTTCCAGGCAAAATTAACAAGAGTTCGTACTTTCTCATAATTACGTTAAATATACAAAATTGTGTTTTTTATTAGCGGAGCTAGCGCCATGAAAAACACGGTTGAAGTGCGTAAGGTAGACAAATCATACCAAATCGAGAAAAAAAGTCAAGGAAAACACGGCGTTCCCTATTTCCCAGCGTTTCAGAGGAAGGAAAAGCTAACAAACCGTACCTTAATTTTCTCTCGGAGAATGTAATAACGGAGAGTACGTTTGTGCGGCAGAAAGAGCAAATTCTTCGTAATAAATAGTTCTTTTGCCTGAATCCACCAAGCTTGAACTTACTATTAAAGGCACACCATTTTAAAAAGCGGCTTTTTTATTTTATTAAAGTTATGGTAGACTGAACACGAACCTTACTTTATGACCTCTTATTATTTTGTCCTTGGTCGCGAACCACTCTTATCAGCGGCCGAAATTATTCATACTTTAACTCTCAAAGACTACACCTTAACAGGTGGAATTTTGAGTGTATCTTTGTCCGAACCGCCAACCGATCTTATCAATCGCCTGGGGGGCACCATAAAAATTGCCGAAGAAATCGTAAGCGAAGCCGACCAGACCACAGCTTTAGACCTCATGGTTGAAGAGCTTAAGAAAATAGACGGAAAAATCCATTTTGGACTTAGTTTGTATAACTGCGAACTTTCTAACAACCAAACCAAAGACCTCCTTACCACTTGGGGCAAAGAACTCAAAAAGATGCTTAAAGACGAAGGCTTGTCGGTGCGCTACGTGGAAAACCGCGAAACTATTTTATCTTCGGTAACTGTGGAAAAAAACGGTCTCACCAAACGAGGCCGAGAATTTATTATAATCGAAACTGCTAAAGACACCTTTTCCATTGCCAAAACTCTTACTGTCCAACCTTTCGAAGCGTTTAGCGAACGCGATTTTGGCCGACCTGGGCGCGATGATAAAAGTGGTATGCTTCCACCCAAACTTGCCCTCATGGCCATTAATTTGTCGAGAATTACCAAAGACCAAACTTTACTCGATCCTTTTTGTGGCTCGGGCACAATTGTCACTGAAGCACTCCTTCAAGGTTTTACCAAAATTATCGGGAGTGATGTATCAAGTAAGGCGGTGGAAGATTCTAAACAAAACATCGATTACACTCGCAGCAAAAATGCTGACCTCCTTTGCGATCTCAATATTTTTGAGTCCGATGTCCGCTCGCTCGATAAACACATACCGGCAAATTCGGTTGATGCGATTATTACCGAACCCTATCTTGGAAAACCGCTTCGTGGCAACGAAAAACCCGAGGCTCTGCGCGACCAAACGAACGAACTTGCTGAACTCTACCTACAAGCCTTCACCGTATTTCAAAAAATCCTTAAACCTGGCGCTAAAGTAATTTTTATCATTCCATCTTTTCGCACACCAAATGGCTGGCTCCGCATTGACTGCGCCAAGTCTATCGAAAAAATCGGTTTTACCATTGCGCCACTTCTGCCTACGCACGATTATCTTCTCTATGCCCGGCCCAATCAGCATGTCGGCCGCGAAATGTGGTGCTTTGAGAAAAAATAATCCTTCTCAAACCGTTTGATTATGAGCAAAAGATTTGATTCTGGCTCTCATCCTGCTTTTACCTCAGATGTGCTCCAAAAATCTTTTGAGGTTCGCTGGACCAAGGAACTT
The DNA here is from genome assembly GCA_964594675.1 of uncultured Gammaproteobacteria bacterium. Taxonomy (GTDB): domain Bacteria; phylum Patescibacteriota; class Patescibacteriia; order Magasanikbacterales; family GWA2-37-8; genus CAZQNF01. The sequence continues at coordinate 4,152 of CAZQNF010000033.1, forward strand.
TTCACTGTCGGCCAGCCCATGGACCTCAGCAAAGTGGTTGAAATTTTGGTTCGCATCAGCATGGCGCGAACAGAAAAATCACTAGACCTAGACGCAAATAAAAAAAATGGTTTTAAACAACTCGCTTATGCTTGCGCGGAAAAAATTTTTATATGCTTCGTTAACAGCGCAACCACGGAAGTTTACGCTTACACGGTTTTAATAATAAAAATTCTTCATGATTTAGGTGTAAAAAGCATCCATTTAAGCCCCCACCTCATTACCACCTGCGACTTGGTTATTCCCAAACTTACTCCGGAGATAGTTGAAGAATTTTCCCAAATAACAAGCCAAGACGAGCGAGCAGCGTGGGCCAAAAAAAGATCAAACGATTTGAATGACAACGACCGCATGATTATTTTTGAACACGCCTCATTTCTCATTCCTCTTATGCGACAAACCCAAGGAAATTCGTTTGCTGAATGTTTGGAAATTCTTACAGCCCAACAGGATTTGTTTGTTCGCGACCAAGAAACACCCCTCTTTATCCGCGATCTACAAACACTCCTTGAAATTTTTCAATACTCATTCCACCAACTACCAAAAAAACATCCCCATAAAAACCAAGTACCCTTAGCCACCCTAATTGATCCCGATGCAGAAGAAACTTTTTTTACCCCCGGTATACTTTTTGCTCCCGAGAGTGTTTTAGCTGCCGTTGCAGACATTGGCGAAGAACTGGTCGAAGACAACGACGAGAGTGTGCGACAACTTATCGGTGAAACGGTGGTAGAAAAAATGTTATTACACTATCTTCATGATCCATTTGATTTTCAAGAAGCGCACAATATCTTTGAGCACTTAAAAAGATCTGGCATTGCAAAAAAATATTTCCGTTTTCCAACCGAGCTTGCTATTACTTTGGAAGAGCTACTACACCAACTTACTCCGAAGATGATTGAACTACTTTCGCAAAATCCTGAACAGTTTAAACAGATCTATGGTCAAAATACATTTTCTCCCGAAGCTATCCGCCAATCTGCAGCAAAAATATTCGATGAATTAAAAGCTCTTCTGCGTAAACGATTTTTACCACGTGATACTTCTAACAATTTTTCATTTTTATCTTTAGATATTTTTAGTGATTTACTTCGCTCAAACGAAACTGATGCGGCTTGTCATTATGACGCTCTCCAGAAAAAACTACGTCTTCAATTAGGGCAGTTGGGCGTAAAAGATGAAAATTTACCGAATTTTATTATTCATTATACTGGTTTTGTGCGCCAAAAAATTAATGAATGCAAAAAACCATCCTCCTCCGCAAACAATTCTTGGGTAGACCAAGCTGTCAGTTTGCGTAATTGGCTAATCATTTTAAGAAAAAATAATTTTTCGTCCCTATCTCAGACACTTTCCGAAACTTGTAAAAAATTGGAAGCAAGCCAAGCAAGTATTGAAGCGAATCAGGCACTCACGACACTTATCACAGATTCTCTAGAGCTAGCAGCCCAAAATCAACCCTAAAGTTTACACAGGTTTTTTCAAAATCACCAAAAAATTGGTAGCCATAAAATCTCTTCCCATTTTCTTGGCCGGTTTGGTAATTTTCTTAAGCTCAACTATTTCAAACATCCTATAAAATTCTTTTAGCTCTTCTTCGTCATAATCTTTCTGAAATTTTCCCGTGCCTGGCCATAGCGTACTATTTTTCTCGGGTCCGGGATGGGCTGCAATCGATTCTTTCTCAAACTCATCCTCGGTAGACACAACTGCTACCATTGCATAACCACCAGGTTTAAGGGTTCTAAACATTTCATCACGGCATACTTCTCTTCCCACTCTCGTTTCAATATCAATTGACGAAAAACAATCCACCACCACATCAAACTTTACATCTTTAAACGGCCAACGCTCATCAATCGGAATTTGTAAGAAATGAATATTTTTTTCTACGCCACTTAACCTGGCCTGCTCGCGAGCGTGACTAATGGCTGGCGCAATATAATCGAGTGCACATACTTCATAACCTTGCTCGGCCAAAAAAACACTGTTTCTCCCTTTGCCGCAACCAACATCAACCACTTGGCCGGAAGTTATCTTTTGCTCTTTTAAAAATTCTGCAAATTGCACCACCATACTGGACGGTTCCGGACTTTTATAGGATGGAAAAGCAGTATTATTTACATGCTCATCGTGCCAAATTTGTTGTTGAGATCGCATAGTGTAATTGCTTGACAAAGATAGTACTCTAACTATAATGTAAAATACTACTTATTGCGAGCAGCAAGCAAACTATAAAATTCCGTATCGCCATGGTTTCCTTTCTCACCATGAATTATCTTGAAACCCCGCTGTTCAAACAACCTTCTTATATATTCCGGATTTAAACGATTGTAGCGATTTATTTCAAATTCTTCGTCAACCGTATCTCTTCCTACCACCACAATTGCTTCGCCTTTACTTATTCCGTTTTCTTCACCCAAACTTACAGCTTCGCTATACACCCCAGCAACCATTCTTCCATCATTTGGAAATTCAAAATTTAATGAATCCTGAAAAGATTTTTTATACCACCCTCTTTCATCTTCAGAAAAACCTCGACCTTCATTTAATGATTTTTCAAGTCTCCAATCTTTTTTCATCGGGATACCAAACTCGATAAATACCAAACCATTTAAAATTACAATCATTTTTTCAGGGTCTTCATTCGCAAAATGAAATCCTCGCATGATAGTAACTAGCTGATGTTCATTACGTAAATGAACATCCTCTGTTTCAATTTGTGAATAATCGCCGGACAAAGCAAAGGTATGAAAACCCAATCGAATAAATTTTATCTTTTCTCTCAAAGCATCACTACGATCTATTTCGTGCACACCCACGGAATGAATTCTTATTCCAGCCTCTCGCATCGCTAAAAGCATTTTTATTTCGGAATCTGAGTCTCCTACTCCCAAAAAAGTTGTGATACAAGCCTCATTATTTAATTGGACGGACATCTTTTGAGCAAACCTCTGAATGTTCACCGCATCCTTTACAGCGCGATACGCTTCAGTCGCAGCTGCATCAATCCAGCAAGGTCGATTTTCCTTGCTATACAAAAATTCACGGCCGATAGCTTTGCGCGGCTTTTCTAGCGGCAATTCTCGTCTTGGTTGTTTTTCAGAAATTTCTGACATAAAAAAGAAAGTTCCCCCTCCTTTTTAAAAATTATTTAAAATAAAATTTACTATATACCACTTTACGTATTCACATGAAAATAAACTGTATCACCATCTTTCATGACATATTCTTTGCCTTCAAGACGCATTTTACCACTTTCTTTCAGCTTGGCTGACCAGCCGCCATATTCTACAAACTCTTGCCAACCCACAATATCGGCTTTAATGAAACCTTTAATAAAATCTGTATGAATAACCCCGGCTGCGTCCGGCGCTTTCGCACCCTGCTTTACCGTCCAAGCCCGCGACTCCATTTCGCCGGAGGTAAAAAAAGTAATGAGTTTTAACAGCTTGTACCCGGCCGTTACCAATTTATCGAGCCCCGTCTCAGTAATATTTAATTCTTTTAAATAACTCGTCGCTTCTTCAGGTGTAAGATCGACAAGCTCAGCTTCAAGTTTGGCAGAAATTTCTATCTGCGCCGTTCCTTCTTCGATAATTGGCTGTGGATTTCCACCAGGAATTTCATCAATATTAACTACGTACAGCATCGGCTTCATGGTGAGAAGATGAAGATCGCGCAATATTTCTTTTTCTTCGTCAGTAAATTCTAAAGTACGAGCGGGTTTACCGTTCTGAAGGTGGGCGGCTACTTTTTCCAAAACTTCAATCGGTTTTTCTGATTCTTTAATTGCTGTGCCTTTTGCGCCTTTTTTTACATTTTCCAGTCGTTTGGTTACGGTTTGTAAATCCGCGAGAGCCAATTCAATATTAATAATTTCCGCATCTTCACGCGGATCAACTCGATTATTCACGTGTATGATATTATCATCGCTAAAAGCGCGCACAACTTGGGCAATAGCGTCCACTTCGCGAATATGCGACAAAAATTTACTTCCCATACCCGCATTATCAACAGCTGCCCCCTTCACCAAACCGGCGATATCAACAAATTCAATAATGGTCGGAACAATTTTTTTAGAAGACGAAGTTGAAGATAATTTTTGCAATCTTTCATCTGGCACTTCTACGACACCAACATTACGATCAATGGTACAAAAAGGATAATTTTGTGCGTCAGCCTGCTTACTGCGAGTCAGCGCGTTAAATAAAGTGGACTTACCCACATTTGGCAAACCGACAATACCAACAGAAAACGACATAAAAACAAATTGTTTAATTTTTAAACGAGGTACCAATTCATAAACAGAGCTTACTATAGCGAACTCCACAAAAAAAATCAAGCCAAACTATTGACTTTTCCCGATATTATTTCTATACTTGATTTTACTGTTAAATTTGGGCCTTTAGCTCAGCTGGCTAGAGCGCTTCCATGGCATGGAAGAGGTCAAGG